>CAJXIK010000251.1 GCA_913054445.1 uncultured Bermanella sp. | reverse complement strand
ATTTTAATGCGATTGCCCTGGATTGAGCACCCCGTAACGATTACCCAAATATCAACTTAACCCCCACCACTAGGGTGACCAGCTCATAGGCACGCTTAATCCACTTTGACCCCATGCTAATGGCCATATGTGCCCCTAAAAAGCCCCCCAATAGCGAGCCCAACAACAAGGCGGGCAGCCAGGCCCAGTGTATGTGCGCGATGATGCCCATGGTCACGGCACCGGCGGAATTCCAAAATAGCCCCACCGCAATCAGAGTATGTGCCACCGCCTGCTTGTAGCTTAAGCCAAACCACTTCACCAGCCACATAGTGGCAAACAAGCCGGTACCGGCCGACAAGGCACCGTTGGCAAAACCTAACACCAGTAAGCCCATGCCCCCTAGCAGCCAGCCGTATAGGTGGCGGTTCTTTTCCGCGTCGTGCATGCCTAGGGCAGGCTTAAAGATGGAATATAACCCCAAGCCTAGGGTCAATACCCCTAGGCTAAGCTGAGCCAGGCGATCGTCTACGCCCACAATAAATATCGCCCCCACCACCACTCCGGGAATGCCGCACGCCAGCATAAACAGCACTAGCCGCCCGTTCACATGGCCAGCCTTGACGATGCGCATGGTGGCCCCCACTCCCAACGCCACGGTGGCGACCTTATGGGTGGCTAAGGCCAAGGAGAAAGGCAGGCCCATGAAGATCAACACCGGCAGCTGAATTAAACCGGCCCCACCGCCGGCAAACGCCGAGAAAATATTGGCCACAACACTGATAAAAAAGAGTAAAATCTGCTCTAGCATGTTCACCGCAAATAAATATATAAATAAAGAAATATAAATAGGATCTTAAGATGTCTTCCTACGCTTTGTACTACTACGACCAGTGCCCGTTTTGTCAGCTGGTATTGAGGGGGCTAGAAAAAATTAGCGCTCCAGTGGAACTCAAGAATACCCTCACCACCCCAGTCAACCGTCAAGAGTTAATGCAGGGGGGCGGTCGCACCACCGTGCCGTGTTTGCGCATTAGCCAGCCAGATGGGCAAGTTCATTGGATGTACGAATCCAGCGATATTGCCCGCTACCTACAAGCGTTATAGCTCAGCTTGCAGGCGGCGTTGGAAACCTAGAGGTTACTAAACCAGGCCGCGCTGCGCTAACATGCGCTCCACGGTATCCACCACCGCCTGCGTGTGGCTGTCTACTTCAAGATTGATGTGAGCGCCCACTTCAAGCTCGCCGAAGGTGGTGATGGCGAGGGTCTCTGGAATCAAATATACACAGAAGCGCGCCTCTTCCACCTTGGCAATGGTGAGGCTACAGCCGTTCAGGCCGATGTAGCCCTTATCAAAAATATACGCCTTAAACTGGGCGGGAATATCAAACCAAATAATACGGTTATTTTGCGGGCGCTCAATCTCCACTATGCGAGTTTGACCAAACACATGGCCGCTCAATTGATGGCCGCCGATATCATCGCCAAAACGCGCGGCACGCTCCACGTTCACCGCCGAACCCACTTGCAAATCAAATAAATTAGTCACCTCTAGGGTGGCCATCATCACATCGAACCACACCGACTCCCCGGCTATTTTGCACACGGTTAGGCACGTGCCATTAAGGGCCACGCTGGCACCCAACTTTAAGCCCTCTAGCATCTCACTGGGCAAGGATAGGGACAGGGTCCACAGGCCAGGTTTTTTCTCGATGGAGGCAATGGTCAGGGTGCGCTGTACGATTCCGCTAAACATAGGAGGCTCTTGTGCTGGCTAAACTTCGGGGGCGCTATTATGACCTATACTAGGGGGAGATTCAGTTCCTTATTGTAAGATTGTTGTGGCCCATGACACGGAAGTTAATAGATAAAAAAATTGGTTTGATACTCTCGGGGGGCGGTGCCCGTGCCGCCTATCAGGTAGGAGTACTGAAAGCCATCTGTCGTTTATTACCCAACGACAGCGGCAACCCGTTTAAGGTCATCAGCGGCACCAGCGCCGGGGCCATCAATGCGGTGGCGCTGGCCAGCTATGCGGGCCATTACCGCTTAGGCATTCGCCAGCTGGAACGAATCTGGAAAAACTTCAGCTGTGATCAGGTTTTCCACAGCGACTTCTCGCGGTTTTTTAGCGGTGCCATTAAATTTTTCAGCAACACGTTCTTTGGCTATAAAACCGGTGATGCGGTTTCATTGTTAAATAACGCTCCCCTCGGGCAACTGCTTAAGAAGTTCATTTCCTTTGAGAATATTCAACAGGCCATCGACAACAAAGACCTGCACGCCCTCGCGGTGACCGCCTCGGGCTATTCTAGCGGTGAGAGTGTGAGTTTTTTTCAAGGGCACAAGAGCATTAAAAACTGGCAGCGTCTGCGCCGCATCGGCTTGCGTTCACGCATCGGCCTCGATCATTTAATGGCCTCCTCGGCCATTCCCACGGTGTTTCCTGCGGTAAAAATTAACCGTGAATTCTTTGGCGACGGAGCCGTGCGTCAGCTCGCGCCCATCAGCCCAGTGCTGCACATGGGAGCAGACAAAATTCTCGTGATTGGGGTCAGTGGTAACACCCACAAACGTAAACAGCGGGAAACCATGAAGCGCTACCCCAGCATGTCAAAAATAATGAACCACATGTTTAACGCCGCATTCCTAGACAGCATGGAAATTGATGTGGAAAGGTTGACGCGGGTCAACAGCACATTGAGTAAGATCCCCGCAGACGTACTGCACGCTCAGGGTTTTAATTTGCGGCCGGTGGAGGTGCTAGAGATAAACCCCAGTGAATCTATAGATGACATTGCCGCGCGACACATGCGCGAGCTGCCGAAGAGTTTGCGTTTGTTTTTTAAAGGCAGCGGCAGCACCGCGAAAGGGGGTTCCGGCGTGCTCAGTTATTTGTTGTTTGAGCGGGGTTTTTGCCGGGATTTAATACAGCATGGTTACGACGATGCCATGAAACAGAAAGAGGATATATTGAAGTTTTTTTGTGAGTGATTGGGTTGTTGGTTTAATGTTGATGGGAGGGAGCTGATTGGAGGGCGCTAATCGGCCACGGGGTGGCCTCGTACGAGCGCACCCCGTGCGCGATAGGCCACAGCATCAAACAGCAGCATGACCACGTGCGCGATAGTGGCCTCGTACGAGCGCACCCCGTGCGCGATAG
>CAJXIK010000250.1 GCA_913054445.1 uncultured Bermanella sp. | reverse complement strand
ATAGGAGACTGACCTTGCTTATTCATAACCGATCACACTTAAAATTAATGACTGCTCAAATAGGATTTGTATTCTGCCGAACTGGGAAAGTGCTTCTTTAATTTAAAGCCGTAGCTGTGCACGGCATTCTGGTCGCCTTGCACCCTGGCCAACTGCACAGCTAGGCTTAAACTGGCGGCGCTATGGGGCACTTTGCCATCCGTTAAGGTTTGCTCGAAGCGCTTAAACCAACGGCTCGCCAAACGCACGCGCTTACGCTGTAAATAAATCGCGGTTAAGTTCATGCTAGAGACAGTGCTGTGACTATCGAGTATCCAGGCTTTCTCGAAGGCACTGATGGCGGCCGCGCTATTACCACCATTGACGAGGCACAGACCGAGGTTTTCATTGGCCAGCACCCGTGCGCTGTAATCGACATCTTGGGCGGCCATGGCCATATAATCACAGGCCGTTTTATCTTTTTTATAGCGCATCAAATAGACGCCGTAGTGGTAGTTAGTGGGGCTGTGTTGCGCGTCTAAATCTAGCGCCGTGGCAAATGCTTGTTCGGTAAGTTTTATTTCGCCACGCTCCAACCAATACATGGCGAAGGCGCTGTGTACCGCCGGATTCTCAGGGTCTAGCAGTAGGGCACGATCCAGCTTCTGGCGGGCCAGTATCATGTTGCCTTGCGATAAATAACCCACCGCGAGGGCCACATAGGTTTCGGCGGCCTTTTCTGGATTGGCATTCTTACTGTAGCGCGTCTCGGTGATGCTCACGCAGGCACTTAGCAATAATGTAACGGCAATGGCAGCGGCAATTCTTATTATTTTTATGGGCATAGGACTACTTGGATTCCGCTTGAGAGTTTTCCGCCGCGCTGACTTCATGCAACTCGATATAACGGGCGCTGCGACGGGTTCGGTCTTCTACCTGCCCCACCAGCTGACCGCAGGCGGCGTCTATGTCGTCTCCGCGCGTGCTGCGAATGGTGACGATGTAACCCTGATTGTGCAGGTAATCGCGGAACTTATAAACCCGATTATTACTGGGGCGAGAGTAGCCCGAGTTAGGAAACGGATTAAACGGAATCAGATTGATCTTACACGGAGTATTTTTTAGCAACTTGGCCAATTGCTCGGCGTGTTCCACCTCGTCGTTAACCTGATCCATCATGGTATATTCCACGGTTAACTTGCGGCGATCTGGCAGGGAGCCCATGTAATGATCACAGGCCGCCAGCAATTCTTTAATGGGGTATTTCTTGTTGATGGGCACCAGCTGATCGCGCAGCGCATCGTTTGGTGCATGCAATGAAACCGCTAAAGAAACATCGCTGACCTCGGCCAACTTATACAGGTTAGGCACCACACCCGAAGTGCTTAGGGTCACCCGACGCTTGGATAAACCATAGCTGTGATCGTTCATCATCAGATCCATGGCGTCCACTACGTTATCGAAGTTTAAGAGCGGCTCGCCCATGCCCATCATCACCACGTTGGTGATCTTGCGCTCACGTTTTTCGCCGGGCTTATCGAAACTCTTGGCGGCCACATAGACCTGTCCGATAATTTCGGCGGCGGATAAGTCGCGGTTAAAACCCTGCTTGCCGGTGGAGCAGAAACTGCAATCCAGCGCGCAACCAATTTGCGACGATACACACAAAGTGCCCCTACCCCCTTCTGGGATATAGACGGTTTCGATGCTGCTGCCCCCGGGGATTTTCATCAACCATTTTTGGGTGCCGTCTTTAGAGACTTTGTGATAGATAATTTCTGGGTATTCTACGCAAGCCACTTCTTTGAGCTTTTCACGCATGACCTTGCTGACGTTGGACATGTCATCAAAATCTTCCAGGCCCACCTGGTGAATCCATTTCAATAACTGCTGAGCGCGAAAGGGTTTTTCGCCCATCTCAACAAAAAAGTCAGCCATCTTTTTGGGGCTTAAACCCAACAGATTTACCTTTTTTTCATCGTTACTCATTAAAACACCTATAAAATGGTTACAGCTTAAATACACAAAAAGGGCGGTCGCAAAAGGAAGTCCATTTGCCTATCCGCCCTCTTCAATACCTGCTAGGCAGGCAGTTAGATTTGACCTAAGCCAAACCTAAGCACACAGACTATCGTGCGCAGATTTCTTCGTCTTTGAAGAAGTAGCTTACTTCACGCGCAGCAGATTCAACAGAATCTGAACCGTGTACCGCGTTGGCATCGATGCTTTCGGCGAAGTCAGCACGGATAGTGCCGGCAGCGGCTTCTTTAGGGTTAGTAGCACCCATTAGGTCGCGGTGCTTAAGGATAGCGCCTTCGCCTTCCAGAACCTGAATCATAACGGGACCTGAGGTCATGAAACCCACTAGATCTTTGTAGAAAGGACGTTCGGCGTGCTCGGCGTAAAAACCGCCCGCTAGTTCGTCAGAAAGATGAACCATTTTAGAAGCGATAACCTGTAGACCGGCTTCTTCGAAACGGCTGTAGATTTTACCAATTACGTTTTTAGCAACGGCGTCAGGCTTGATGATAGATAGAGCGCGTTCTACGGCCATGATATTTTCCTAATAAAAGTTAAAGATATTGATATGTAAAAAAGAGCGCAGATTATACGGTATTTGCAGTAAATAGCCACTGATTAAAGTTTAACCAACCAATAAAAATTAACGCAAACCACCAGCACTAGGACGCCGAAGGCGCGCTGGCTACCTGCCGAATGCGCTGCACCATGGAACGTAAACCGTTGCCGCGTGTGGGAGAGAGGTGTTTTAGCAGATCCAACTGAGCGAAGAAGGCCTCCATGTCGAATGCCAATACCTGGGCCGAGGTCTTGCCGTTATAGGCCGCCATCACCAGCGCCAACAGGCCGGAGACGATGAAGGCATCGCTGGCCACATCGAAATATAGCTTGCCATCGATCGCATAGGGTTCGATCCACACTTGGCTCTGGCAGCCTTTGATGAGGCGCTCGGCCGTCTTAAGCTCGGCGGCCATGGGGGGCAGCTCTTTGCCTAGGTCGATGATGTATTTATAGCGCTCTTCCCAGCTATCGAAGAAGCTCAGGGTGTCGACTATTTCATCTACGGTGATTTTAGTGCCGAAGGGGCTTAACTCAGGATTACTCATAACACAGACTGCTCAATGAATTGCGCACCATTGTACGGACAGGGGC
>CAJXIK010000249.1 GCA_913054445.1 uncultured Bermanella sp. | reverse complement strand
AGGCTGGCGGGGAAAGCGCAGTGGTACGACTTTAATTTTAATGCGATTGCCCTGATAGGCATACATTAGCTATCATTGCGCCATTAACGCTGCCATAACTCCAATCAATTTTATGCGACCCTGGCAAGGCCGTGAGCCTAGGGTCGCGCCGCTCATCCTGACATCGCCTTAGCTAGCGGGTAGGTAGCGAGCCACCCAGGCAGCGATGGCGTTGGCCACGTATTCGGCATCCTTAGCATTGGTCAGCAGGTGATCGGCGCTGTCCAAGCTAATGAAGCTCTTGGGATGCTTGGCGGTATTATAAATATGCTCGGCTTCGATGATGCGCACGCTTTGATCCAATGGAGAATGAAAGATCAGCAGAGGGGTTTTTAACTTTCTGATTTTTTCATCTTGATTATATTGCGCAATATCATCTAGGAACTGTTTCTTAATGGTAAACGGCCTGCCGGACAGGCTCACATCACAGATGCCGTTATCTTTAATGGTGTTAACGTGTTCGGCAAATTGCTTGGTCACGTGTTTAGGGTTGGACGGGGCCGCGAGGGTCACCACACCGGCCACCTCTTTAATATCCCCTGCCGCCGCCAAGACGGCAGCGCCACCAAAGCTATGACCGATGAGCACTTGCGGCGCACTGTAGTGCTCGCGCAGATAGTCGGCCGAGTGAATCAGGTCCTCTACATTGCTGGAGAAGTTTGAATCTGCAAACGCCCCTTCGCTCTTGCCGATGCCGGTAAAGTCCAGCCTCAGTACCGCAAACCCTTGGGCCACTAAGCCTCGAGAGATGCGCGATGCCGCCACGTTATCCTTACCACAGGTAAAGCAGTGGGCATATAAAGCATAGGCTTTAGGCTCGGTAGCCGGGGTTTCCAAGATTGCAGCTATTTTAAGGCCATTGGTGCCCGGATATTCAAGCTTAATACGACGTTTTGCCATGGTATTTCTCAACTATTTTAACGCGTGCCATCATAATCTTAGCGCGTTTGCCTGGCCAGTTTTTTCTACCACTTTAGTGCAGGCAACAGGGATTTCAGACACCCGTTCGCTTTTTGCACGGCTTCGCTAGGGGGATTCGTGGCCGCGCCTTTTCATAGAGCAGTCATCCTAGGCCGTTAGGCGTAATCCTCTAAACGGGCCATGAGGTCGGGCGCACACCCCTAAGTGCATCACATGAACAAAAAAATCATCATGCGCGGAACTCTGCGCCCAGGTGGCCACTCTATAAGGGGCCAGCCGCGACCACTACAACTGGGGCACGGGTTTTCCCGCTACGAATCCATATGGGAAACACTCTGATGGCTCGAGAATGGCTGGCAACATAAACTAAGAGACGCGCATAATGGATAATTTTTTACAGTTAGAACGATCGGTTCGACGGCACCTCAATAGCATCGGCCAGTTTTTTCCATTATTAATGCTGCGCCTGCTATTGGCCTGGGAGTTTTGGGAGGCAGGCCTACAGAAATTTAATGGCACAAACTGGTTTCAGCACATACAGGCAGATTTCCCCTTTCCCTTCAGCGTCATCGACCCGCACATTAGCTGGTTCATGGCCACCTGGTTTGAACTATTAGGAGGCGTGGCCTTATTGATTGGCCTCGGCACCCGTTATGTGTCCATTTCATTATTGGTTCTAACCATCGTTGCCACCATGGCGGTACACATCCCCAGCGAGGGCTGGGCATCCTTTAGCGACATGCTCGGCGGTTACGCCATCAGCGATAAAGGCTTCGGTAACTACAAGATTCCGCTCATCTACATGATTACCTTCATGCCGCTGATCTTCATGGGGGCGGGCAAAGCCAGTGTCGACCACGGTATTTTCCTGTATTTAAAAAAAAGGCTGCATAAAAAGGTTGCATAAATAACCCGCAAACGTAAGTAGCTACCATCCATTTTTGCTAGTATTCACTGACACAGCTGCATATCGGCATAAATGGATTTCAAATGATAAAGCACCGTACCGCTCATCTAATATTGGCCGGCCTCTTGTTGGTGGCAGGCCTGCTATTCTATATTCAGTTTCGTCCTAGCCACATCCTCTTTGAAATACTCCCTTGGCTGCAAGCGTTACACTCCCCCGCTTGGCAAGGCCTAATGCCGTTATCCTTTAACCACGCCTTACCCAGCTTTTTACACATCTGCTTCATGAGCCTCATGAGCGCCGCCATCATCGGGCTGGATAAAAAATCGGCCATCCTCATCCCTCTGGCTTGGCTAGGCATCGACCTATTGTTGGAATGCCTACAAATAGGCTCCGGCAGGTTTATACAGGCTGGCGTGTTCGATGCGATGGACGTCTATGCCCTACTGCTAGGCTGCGCGCTGCTGCTATGGGGGTTTCACCTTAAGGTCTCGGCAAAGATCGGAGCCCCGAACGGACTATTGGCTGCGCTATTGGCCTTTGGCCTAACCACCTCCCTAGGCTCGCTCGTGCTGAGCTGCGACAGCAGTCAGTATCAATGTGTCACCCCTGTGGTATTAAGCCTGGAAGAATTTAGAGGCGAAATTCAACCTGTGTACGGCAACAACGCCTCCTTGACTCGGCCAGGAAAAATATATGCCCACCAGCAAAACCTGTATGTGGTGGATCAATATCGGGGCATACATATTTTTGATAGAAGCGACGCCCAAAACCCTATTCGTATCGCCTATATTCCCATCTATGGTGCCCTCGAAATCAGCATTCAAGGGTCGCTCTTATATACCAACAGCTTCAGCGATCTGTTGGTGATTGAGCTATCCCACGTATTGGATGGTAGCTTTAGCCTTGATTCATACCGCCGCACTGAAGGTGTCTTCAGCCTACCCACCTCCTATGAGTTCTTGCCCGAAAACACTTACATAAGCTCTGAGCGCAGGCAGTTTTCCCTAGACTTACCGTTCCGTCAACGCCCCAGCTATGACGGTGAGGGCATTGTCATCGGCTTCATAAATACACAGGGTGAAGAGATACTATTTGGAGAGTTTCAATGAAATACCTAGTTTGTAAACGCCTGCTCGCGGGCTTACTGGTTATGTTCATGGCGGGCTGTTATCAAGGCGGCGACGCGCCCACCAATACCGGCACTGGGGTGGGTGGCTCCACCGCACGCTTCACCATTCAAAAAAACCACCTCATCACCATCGAAGATCATCAGGTTAAGGTTTTTTCTTTAAGCCAGCC
>CAJXIK010000248.1 GCA_913054445.1 uncultured Bermanella sp. | reverse complement strand
TTGATCTTGGCGTACCACTCTTGCGGGCCAATTTTATGCACCGAGGTGCCCTTTGTATCGACGGCCACGGTCACCGGCATATCCACCACGTCAAATTCGTAGATGGCCTCCATACCTAGGTCCGCAAAGCCCACCACTTCGGCGTGGCGAATGGCCTGCGAGACTAAATAAGCCGCGCCACCCACGGCCATCAAATAAGAGGCTTGGTTGTCTTTGATGGCGTCTATGGCCATGTCGCCACGCTCAGATTTACCGATCATGCCCATGAGGCCGGTGGCTTCTAGGATGGTGCGCGTAAACTTATCCATGCGCGTGGCCGTCGTTGGCCCTGCTGGCCCCACCACTTCATCGCGTACCGGGTCCACTGGGCCCACGTAATAGATGAAGCGGTTTTTCAGGTCTACCGGCAACTCTTCACCCTTGTTTATCATGTCTACCATGCGTTTATGGGCGGCATCGCGGCCGGTTAACATCTTACCCGACAACAAGATGGTCTCACCTGGCACCCAGTCTTTCATGTCTTCGCGGGTGACGGTGTTTAAATCCACACGGCGCACGCTGTCGCCGACTTCCCAGGAAATCTCTGGCCAGTCTTCCAACTTAGGCGCCTGCAACTGGCAAGGGCCACTGCCATCCAGTACAAAATGGGTGTGACGAGTGGCGGCACAGTTAGGGATGATGGCCACCGGCTTGTTAGCCGCGTGGGTGGGGTAATCGGCAACTTTAATGTCTAACACTGTGGTCAAACCGCCCAGACCCTGAGCGCCTATGCCCAACTTATTAACCTTTTCATACAGCTCTAGACGCAACTCTTCGCCACGGTTTTGCGCGCCACGGGCTTGCAGCTCCTGGATGTTGATCGGCTCTAATAGAGATTCTTTGGCCAACTGCATGGCTTTCTCGGCGGTGCCGCCGATGCCTATGCCCAACATACCTGGTGGACACCAGCCAGCGCCCATCTTAGGCACCTGCTCTAGCACCCAATCCACCACAGAATCGGACGGATTCAACATGGCAAATTTAGACTTGGCCTCAGAGCCGCCGCCCTTGGCTGCCACGTGTACATCTAGGGTGTTACCCTGCACCATCTTGGTATGAATGATGGCAGGAGTATTATCCTTGGTATTGGCACGCTTGCCATCTGGGTCTGCCAAGATAGAGGCCCGTAAGATGTTCTCTGGTAGCTGGTAAGCGCGACGCACCCCTTCGTTTACCATGTCTTCCACACCCATAGTGGCATCGTCGAAACGAACATCCATGCCGATGGTTAAGAAAACCGTAACGATGCCGGTATCCTGACAGAGAGGGCGATGACCCTGAGCGCACATGCGCGAGTTGATTAGAATTTGTGCGATGGCATCTTTAGCGCCCTTGCTTTCTTCCTTATGGTAAGCCGCTTCCATGGCTTGGATGAAGTCTAGGGGATGATAATAGGAAATATATTGCAGAGCGTCTGCCACGCTCTGGATCAGGTCGTCTTGCTTGATCGCGGTCATAAGGTCTCTCTCACCTGTCTATGATTTATGATGCGATTGTAGCATGTATGGCGTAAAAGGCTCATTGCGCCCCACGGTTTGAGGGGCTTACAGCGCAAAATGTTTGTTTATGGCGCTTTTAATACCTAATATTTAAATGCTAGATGCCCACAATAACCGACACACGCTGAACCCATAGTATGAATTCTGCAATATACGACATAATTGTCATCGGCGGCGGCATCAATGGCGCGGGCATCGCGGCAGATGCCGCCGGTCGCAACTTATCGGTCTATTTATGCGAGCAAGATGATTTCGCGGCGGCCACCTCGTCGGCCAGCAGCAAGCTCATACACGGTGGCCTGCGTTATCTCGAACACGGCCAGTTTCGTTTAGTGCATGAGGCACTTAAAGAGCGGGAGGTATTACTCGGCAACGCCTCGCACCTCATTAAACCCCTGCGCTTCACCCTGCCCCATCGCCCCCATTTAAGGCCTAGTTGGATGATTCGCCTGGGCTTATTTCTGTACGACCGACTGGGCAAGCGCGAGACACTCGCCCCGTCACGGCGGGTGCTATTCGATGAGCACTCACCGCTCAAGGCCAGCATCCGCCAGGGCTTCGAATACGCAGATTGCACGGTGGACGATGCTCGGCTGGTGATTTGCAACCTATTGGCGGCCAAGGAGCGCGGTGCCAGCCTGCACAAGCAGACCCGTTGCATCCAGGCCAAACAGGTGCACGGACTGTGGCGCTGCATTATGCAAGAAACCGACAGCGGTCGCCGCCATGAGGTGAGCGCCAAAGCACTGGTCAATGCCGCTGGCCCCTGGGTCGCCGATTTTATAAAGCAACAGGCCCAAAGCCATTCCCCTTATGCCATTCGCTTGATCAAGGGCAGCCACATAGTGGTGCCGCGCCTATATGATCAAGAACACGCCTTTATATTGCAAAATGCCGATAAGCGCGTGGTATTTGTCATTCCTTACCTAGACCATTTCTCATTAATTGGCACCACAGACGTGGAATATACCGGCAAGCCTGGCAGGGTCACTATTTCCGCCGCTGAAACTAAGTACCTGTTAGCGGTGAGTAACGATTATTTTAAACAGCAACGAACCGCCGAGGATATAGTGTGGCGTTTTTCTGGCATCCGCCCCCTGTGTGATGATGAGTCGGACAATCCGGCTGCCATCACGCGGGATTACACGCTGACGCTAGATGAATCTGCGGGCGCTCCCTTGCTGTCTGTCTTTGGCGGCAAGATCACCACCTACCGCAGATTGGCCGAGACCGCCCTCGCAAAACTGCGGCCGTATTTTTCGCACATGACAAACAGCTGGACGCGATCTACACCCTTGCCCGGGGGAGACTTCCCACAGGGCAAGGCACACTTCAGGCAACGACTCGGCGAGGATTTCCCATACCTAGCAGACAGCCTGTTACGGCGCTATGTGGATGCCTACGGCACCCGTTGTCGATTATTTTTAGAGGATGTGAATGCCATACAAGACATGGGCCAGCACTTTGGCCATCAACTTTACGCCGCCGAGGTGGATTACCTAGTGAAGTACGAGTGGGTAAATAATGTGGACGATTTATTGTGGCGCAGGAGTAAACTAGGCTTATTTATGAATGCTAAACAGACACAAGCGTTGCAGGTTTACCTGACTGAGCAGCAAAAAAAACAACCTAGCTAAGCAACCTAACCA
>CAJXIK010000247.1 GCA_913054445.1 uncultured Bermanella sp. | reverse complement strand
GCCTTACTCCTCAAAGGCGAGGTGTGCTGACATGGAATATATGCCTTTTATTATGTTTGCCGCCGTGTGCGCGGTATTGATGCTGGGTTATCCGGTTGCCTTCACTTTGTCTGGGGTGGCCTTGATGTTTGCCTTGCTGGGCACCTTCACTGGCCAGTTTGATGGTGCCTTTTTAGAGGCATTGCCCAACCGCCTGTTTGGCATATTGGGCAACCAAATTCTCATCGCCGTGCCCCTGTTTGTGTTCATGGGGGTGATGCTCGAAAAATCCCGCATCGCCGAAAACCTGCTTAATACCATGAGCGGCCTGTTTGGCAACTTACGCGGCGGCCTCGCCTTGTCGGTGATTATTGTCGGCATGTTGCTGGCTGCCAGCACCGGCATCGTGGGGGCTACTGTGGTGACTATGGGGCTCATCTCTTTGCCGACCATGCTCAAGAATGGCTATAACCCGTCGTTTGCCTGCGGCACCATTTGCGCCACCGGCACCCTAGGGCAGATTATCCCCCCTTCCATGGCGCTAATTTTATTGGCCGACGTGCTCTCTAGCAGCTACCAGCAGGCCCAGTTAAAGATGGGCATTTTTAGCCCAGAAAGCATCAGTGTGGCCGACCTGTTCATGGGGGCCTTGATTCCCGGCTTATTACTGGTGCTGGCATACGGTGTCTATGTGGCGCTCATGGCTCACCTTAAACCCGAGCTGGCCCCAGCCGCGCCCGCTACCAACAATGACAACGGCAACACCAGCACTTGGAGCGATGCCATGAAGCATATGGTGCCCCCTTTGCTATTGATTGTAGTGGTACTGGGCAGCATCTTGACCGGTGTGGCCACCACCACAGAAGCCGCCAGCATAGGCGCGCTGGGGGCCACTTTGCTGGCCTGGTGGAATAAATCCTTGTCTATGCGCCAGCTCAAAGAAACCCTAGACAGCACCTTAAATGTCACCAGCATGGTGTTCTTGATTTTCTTCGGGGCCGCCATCTTTTCTTTGGTGTTTCGGGGCTACGGTGGTGACGAGCTGGTGGAGGAGATCTTTAACAACATGCCGGGCGGCGTCTTCACCGCCACCCTAGTGGTGATGGTGGTGATATTTTTGCTGGGCTTCATCCTCGATTTCATCGAGATCACCTTCGTGGTGGTGCCCATCATCGCGCCGGTGTTGCTGGCCATGGGCCTAGACCCTGTTTGGTTGGGCATAATGATCGCCATTAACCTACAGACTTCTTTCCTCACCCCGCCGTTTGGCTTCGCGCTGTTTTATCTGCGCGGGGTGGCACCCAAGAGTATCGCCACCTTGGATATTTATAAGGGGGTGATGCCCTTCATTGTCATTCAATTGGCCATGTTGCTATTGCTGGCGCTATGGCCCGCCTTGGCGACCTGGTTGCCCAGCTATATCTATGGCTGAGGGCGAGGACTTAGTTAACGCGCTAGCCTGACGTTCGTCTTCGTTCAGGCTAGCAGTGCTTGATTTAGCCGCGCTTTAAGCGTAAAACGGCCCTACCATAAAATGATTAAAAAATACCCATCATGACTGACCTCACCGAAGACTCGCCGCTGCCCAATGGCAGGCTCACATTACGCTTAATTCCCACCCATGCAGACACCAATGCCAGCGGTGACATCAGTGGCGGCTGGGTACTCAGTAAGATGGACATGGCGGCAGAAGATACCGCGCGCATGATTGCGCAGGGTCGAGTCACTATGGTGGGCAGCGAGAGTACCGCCTTCTTGTCACCGGTTAAAACCGGCAAGGCCATTTGCTGTTATACCAAAGTGAAGAACATTGGCCGCAGCTCGGTACAGGTGCAAGTAGAAGTATGGAGCCAGAATAGCTATTACGATGAGATCACTAAGGTGTGCGAATCTACCTTTACCTATGTGGCCATAGATGAGAACGGACGTATCCGGCCTGTGCCGACAGCATAAGGGTCTACATTAAGACCCTTATGCTTTTCTAATTACCTACTACGCGCATTCAAAAAAGCCTGCTCGGTGAGGCTGTGATACGCCATGACATTCTCTTTATAAGCCTTAAAAGACGCATACACTTTCTGGCTCATGGGGTCTTCGCTGGCCACGTCTGCCAGTACTTCGGCGGAGAGATCACGCAGTTTTAGTAACACGTCTTGCGGGTAGGCGCGCAGCTGAACACTGTGCTTCTCTACCAACTCTATCAGCGCATGATTATTGCGGGCGGTGTACTCGTCGAGCATGTCTTGGTTAACGGCGCGACTGGCGGTGCGCACGATGGCTTGCAAGTCTGCGGGCAGGGTTGCAAAGGCGGTCTTGTTCACCATGAATTCCAACATGCTGCCGGGCTCATGCCAGCCTGGGTAATAGTAATACTTGGCGGCCTTGTATAAACCGAAGGCGAGGTCGTTGTAGGGGCCAACCCACTCGGTGGCATCGATGGCACCGGTTTGCAGGGCGGTAAATAGCTCGGCACCCGGTAGAGTAACCGGTGTGCCACCGGCACGCTCGAGCACTTCGCCGCCTAAACCGGGAATGCGCATCTTGAGGCCCTTAAGGTCTTCTAGGCTGTTAATTTCCTTGTTGAACCAGCCGCCCATCTGCACGCCGGTATTGCCACCCGCCAACGGTATTAAATTAAACGGCGCGTACAGCTCTTGCCACAATTCCATACCGCCACCGTAGTGAATCCAGCCGTGCATCTCTTGGGCGTTTAAACCAAAGGGCACCGAGGTAAAAAATTGCGCCGCTGGCGTCTTGCCCTTCCAGTAATACGCACCGCTGTGGCCCATCTGTGCCGTGCCGCGACTGACCGCATCGAATACTTCTAGGGCAGGCACTAATTGACCTGCACCATAAACCTTAACTTTTAAACGGCCAGCGGACATCTCGTCTACTAACTTGGCGAATTTTTCTGGGCCGGTGCCCAAACCTGGAAAGTTTTTAGGCCAGCTGGTGACCAGTTTCCAGTTGTAAGTTTTGACTGGGTCTTGGCTGGCGGCTTGGCCTTGGGTGGCATGTGTGCTGCCGGCTTTTTCACCGCATGCGGTTAGTAGGGTGAGAATGGCTAACCCTGCTAGAAGTTTTAGTTTCATTGGTTTTTCCTTTTTTTATTTTAAGGTTGTGATTGCTTGGCGGGCTGCCAAAAGATTCGGGCATGCCCACAGGGGTGTGGGTAATAGGGCAATGCAGGAGCAATTGCCGAGGGGCTGCCAAAAGATTCGGGCAGGGGCT
>CAJXIK010000246.1 GCA_913054445.1 uncultured Bermanella sp. | reverse complement strand
TTGGTTATCGGCTTCTATGTTGCCTTGTACCTGTTGGCCTGCTTTGTTTAAAGCCACATAACGATAAACTCTCATGGCTGCTGCTCTCCTTCCTGTACCACCGGCAGCAGTAAGGATAAACGGGCCAATTCGTCCATGGAGGTATGCCCTTGCAAAGTCTTGGCGATACCATCTTTGGCAAGGCTATAAAATTGCTTGGCCTGCGCCGCCAGCACTTGTTCGCTTGCCCCCTGACTGATGAGTTCGGCACTTTCCTCATCCACCCAAAAGGTTTCAAATAAGGCCAAGCGTCCTTTATAGCCGCGATCCATACAGGCCGAACAGCCCACGGCTTCACAAATTTTAGTGCCTTCATTATGTGCAATGCCCAACTGTGCGCATTCATGGGGAGTGGCATCCCGTTCGCGCTTGCAGTTAGGACATAAGCGGCGCACTAAGCGCTGCGCAATAACCGCCAGCAAAGTGGCCCCTAACAAAAAGCTTTCTGTGCCCATATCAACCAAGCGGCTAATGACTCCTAATGCCGAGTTAGTATGCAAAGTCGAGAAAACTAAGTGCCCGGTCATGGCGGCCTTAAGCGCAATTTGCGCGGTTTCGCCGTCGCGTATTTCTCCCACCATGATCACATCTGGGTCGTGGCGTAAAAAGGAGCGTAGGGCATCGGCAAATGTCACTTTATTATTCACCTGCACTTGGGATATGCCCTCCATGACATATTCCACCGGGTCTTCGGCGGTTAAAATATTAATGTCGTCATCGGCAATTTCTTGCAGGGAAGAATACAAGGTGGTGGATTTACCACTGCCGGTGGGGCCAGTGATTAAAATCATGCCGTAAGGTTTATTGATGGCAGCGGTGAAGCGTTGTTCGTCACCAGCGGACATGCCAATTTGCTTTAGGCTCAGGGCATCTTCGTCTGAGCCCAGCAAACGCATGGTGGCCCGTTCGCCAAAGCGCGTGGGAATGGTCGCCACACGCACGTCAAACTCGGTGCCGTCTGCCACGGCATGGGTGAGACTGCCATCCTGGGGCATGCGCTGTTCAGAAATATCCAAACTGGCGATCACCTTAAGGCGGCTCATCATGCTGAGGCCTTCTTTGAGGCTAAACGGCGTGGGATATTCTTGTAAGCCGCCATCCACCCGCAAGCGTATTTGCACCGATTCTTTAAGGGGCTCTATGTGAATATCCGAGGCCCGCTGTAGATAGGCCTCATCAAAAATGCTGTTTAAAGCCAGTACCGGATCAAACGCCGCCACTTCATCTTGCTGAGGTTTACCGGTCTCTATACCTGGGGTGGGGCGCTGATTGGCGTGTTTAATGAGCGGCGTCAATACGCTGGGCTCGGCCAAAAATATAACCACAGGTTTGCCCAGCAGGCGTTTCACTTGCTGGATACTGGCTTGGTCTTCTGGGTCGGCCATCACCAAGCGAATACGCTCATCGCTGCCGTCGTCAAGGGGTTCCATGGCAATGATCAGCTTGCGCTCCACCAAGTTACGAGGCAGTTTACGCATAAGCGCCGCGCTGGCCTGAATGCGCTTACCACTAATAAAAGGCACCTGATGCAAAGCACCGTAAGCGCGATAAAACGCCGATACCGGCAGCCGACTGGCAAAGGCCAATGCGGTCAGTAGGTCTTTTTGTTCGCGGCGGGCCTTGCGCTGAGTGCTGGCCATTAGCTCGGCATCGAACAAGCCTTGCTGTATGGCAGCGTTAATTAACACGGTATCACGCAGCATAATGAGATATCCCCTTGAGCGTGCGGTCTTGCTGAATCGCGCGTAAAACTTCAATTAACACAGACTCACTGAACATCATTAAAAACTTCCTTCGAGCGTACGGTCTTGCTGCATGGCGCGCAGTACTTGTTCAAGAGCGGTGGGCCGGTGCGTAAGACCCATGGCCTGCTCTTTGCTGATCAGTTTTTCTTTAATGCGCAAGGCCAAGGCGTACTCTAGGGTTTGGTTGCCATACATGCGGCCGGTTTCCATCATGGAGCGGATTTGCTCGGGTTTATGGTTGCGAATAAGGTTAGAAACTCCGCCATTGACGATCAAAATTTCATTCACCGGTACCCGTCCGCCGCCCTCTACTTTTACTAAAATCTGCGTCACCACGGCCCGCAGCACAGACGATAACTGCTGGCGCACACCCGACTGTTCGTTACCGGGAAATGAGCCCACTAAACGGTCAATGACCCCCACTGCATCGTTGGTATGCAGGGTCGAAAATACTAAGTGGCCGGTCTCGGCGGCGGTGAGCGCCGCTTCCATGGTTTCGGTATCGCGCATTTCCCCTAATAAAATTACGTCTGGGTCTTCACGCATGGCGGCGCGAATGGCTTGGGCAAAACTTGGCACATCGCGGCCCACTTCACGCTGATGAACCACCGCCTGATGGTTGCTATAGACAAATTCTATGGGGTCTTCAATGGTTAAAATATGGCAGCGGCGCTGTAAGTTTATTTCATTAATGAGGCTCGCCAAGGTGGTGGATTTACCACTACCCGTGGCGCCTGTTACCAATACAAGGCCATCTTTTAATTCGGCTAAACGTGCAATTTGTGACGGCAACCTGAGGGTTTCCAGCGAGTGGAAAGTACCATCTAGCCAGCGTGCGGCAATGGCGATATTGCCGCGCTCATGGTACAGGTTGATCCTAAAGCGGTGGCCGCCGTGGGCGGTGAAGCCCGTATCTATACTGAGGGTGTCGGAAAATATGTCCAACTGTCGCGGGGAAAGCAAAAAATCCACCGTGTCCTGTAAAAACCCGGCATCAATCAAGGGGCTATTATCATCGGGTCGCATCTCACCACTGACGCGGTAGCAGACAGGACAATCCAGCGACAAATGCACGTCGCTGGCCCCCCGTTCAATGCAACGTTGCAGCACGTTTTCGAACGGATGTTTTAGTGTGGTATTGGTCATAATATCCATGGCTTAAATGGCCAGTGTGAGCAGCGCATTTAAAGGGGCGCTGTGGCTATAGCGGGCGTTGGCTATTTCGATATCCATTTTCGTTACGATCACCGTATTAGGTAGGCCAGCGAGGGCTTCGATAAACTCGTTAAACTGAAAAAACTCGCCGCTAAAACGAATATCGAACAAAGGGCGCGCCAATACTTCTGCTCCCTCTGGGGTATGCACCCCGGCTAGGGTATCCAGCGCCACATTGGATTCGTCTATGTTGCGTATGCGCAGGCCTTTTTTTTCCGCCA
>CAJXIK010000245.1 GCA_913054445.1 uncultured Bermanella sp. | reverse complement strand
TTCAGTTTGGGGTCTTTGAAGCATGGATGCTTCAGGAAGCCTCCATGGACGGATTGACGGCGGCCGCAAACCGAACCTCCACCATTTCAGGCTGGCGGGAAAAGTGAAGTGGTGCCCTAAATCCTCTAATACCCCTCAAGCGTAAAACTAAATGACCTTAACGTGAAAACGTTCCAGCATCTTAATGAGCTGAATCAAGGGCAGGCCAATCAAGGTATTGGGGTCGTTGCCTTCTAAGCGTTCAAACAGACTAATGCCTAAACCTTCCGATTTGAAACTGCCCGCACAGTTGTAGGGCTGCTCCTTGTGCAAATAGTTTTCTATTTGTGCGGCCGTTAATGGGCGAAAATACACATAAAAGGGCTCGATACACTCGGCAAATTGATTGGTGGCGGCGTTGTAAACACACAGACTTGTGTAGAAGGTAACGGCCCGGCCACTGGCGTTACTGAGCTGCTTAACCGCAGCGGCGTGGTTGCCAGGCTTGCCAATGATGTTGCCGTCTAGGGTCGCACACTGGTCGCTGGCAATGATAATCGCTTGCGGGTGGCGCACCGCGATGGCCTGAGCCTTTAACTTGGCGAGGCGCA
The DNA here is from genome assembly GCA_913054445.1 of uncultured Bermanella sp. Taxonomy (GTDB): domain Bacteria; phylum Pseudomonadota; class Gammaproteobacteria; order Pseudomonadales; family Oceanobacteraceae; genus Bermanella. The sequence goes on along the minus strand of CAJXIK010000245.1, from coordinate 2,639 downwards.
CCACCATGTCTTGCGGAGACTCGTTTTGCAGCGGGCTTTCATCTATGTCTGGGCTGTCACAGTCAAAGCTCAGGTCGAGCTTCTCCAGCAAGGCCTTACGAAAAGGAGAGCTGGAACCGAGTACTAAACGTGTCATACAAAACCTATATCTTGTGATCGATGGCGAGGGTTACTGGGCCAAATTTTCGTTGGCAAACTGCCAATTCACCAGCGCCCAAAAAGCCTGCAAATAATCGCCGCGTACATTTCGGTAATCGAGATAATAAGCGTGTTCCCACAGATCAAGCACCAGAAGTGGGGTCACGCCCTCTTCGGTGATGGGGGTGGCGGCATTGGCGGTGTTGATCACGTTCAACGAGCCATCGGCATGCTTAACCAGCCAGGTCCAGCTAGAGGCAAAGTTGTTTAGTGCGCAGTCGTTAAATTTTGCCTGGAATTCTGCAAACGAGCCGAAGCTGCTAACAATTGCTTGGCTAATGGCACCCACCGGTGAACCGCCACCCTCTGGGCTTAGGCTTTGCCAGTAGAAGTCATGGTTAAAAGCCTGGGCGGCGTTATTGAATATGCCGCCCGATGAGGTTTTCACGATCTCTGCTAGGGATTTATCGGCGAGATCTGTGCCTTCAATTAAGTTATTTAAGGTGCTTATATAGCCGTTGTGATGCTTGCCATGATGGAACTCTAGGGTCTCGGCAGAGATGTGGGGTGCCAATGCGTCTGTTGCGTAAGGCAAGGGGGGGAGATTAAATGACAATGGTCTTTTCCTCGTGAAAAAGGGGCTGCTTGCTCAGGATCGATTCATGGCGTAATACTAGCATTGGCGCTGCCTGTTACCTAACCCTCGCCGCGATTAGCGCGCCTCCTCGGTATTTACGCGCTTGCCATTTACGCGCTTGCCAAAACTGTATTGCCTGCGACAATGGGGCACTACCCGTATTGAAGCAGATGAAGATGAATAAAGATAAAGAGCCCGAGCACTTGGCATCTATCGCGCTGAGCCGAGAAGAGATTGCCAGTCGCCAGCGGGTCACAGGTAAGCCCCGTTATGCCAAAAACCAAGAGGGTGGAGGCAGCAGTAAAGCGTTATGGGCGCTCACCTGTTTCGCCTTGTTGTTGGCGGTGGCGCTGCTAATTCAGCTGCAGCAGGTTAAAAAACAATCATCTGTGCAGCTGCAAGCGATTACCATCTTACAGGAACGGCTCATCAATACCGGTGAGCAGTCGGACCTGTCGCTGGATTCCATGCGCATCTTGCTGAAGGATCAAAATCATGAGATTCGTAAGTTATGGGATGTGGCCAACAAGCGTAATAAAAAAGATATAGCCAAGAACAAGGAGCGCCTGAACGATCAGAGTAAGCGGGTGAAAAAGTACACGGCTAAGTTAGACTCTATTAACAAGGAACTCAACAAACAAGAAAAAACCCTGTTAAGCACTTTGGCAAAAAACAAGAAATCGGCTGCCACCACTGCTCGGCAGCTAAAGGCTGACATGGCCGAGATAACATCCGCCATGGGTAAGTTGGCGAATAAAACCGATGTGGCACTGGGCACGCTGCCCAAGAATATCCAGCAGACTCTTAACGATCATGATAAGGGTATTGCGGCCATGGATGCCACACGATTAAGGCTTATGACGCGCATCAATGCCTTAGATAAATCCTTAAAGGCCCTAAAAAAATCCCAAGCGCCGGTAGCAACCGCACCATAACCCACTAGAAACTTAAGAGACATTGCATGTACCGCATCATCGACGCTCAGCTTAAGCAGCCCCTGTTCAGTCACTTTGACGAATTTGCAACGGCGGCCTTGTGGCAGGACAAGACGAACAGCTTACACGGGGTGTTGGCGGTTTCCTTGCGGGCCAACTCCATCGGCCAAGCGTTCGCGGTGGCATACCGCTGTGCCTTGCAAGCGCTCTTGCCCGAGCTAGACGCTCAACAATGGGCTGCCATGTGCGTCACCGAACCACAGGGCAATCATCCTAAACATATTCAAAGCCAAGTAACGCCTGCGGGTTTAGTGAGTGGTCACAAAAGCTTTGTGACGATGGCAGAGTTGTCCCGCCAATTAATCGTGATTGCTAACTCGGGGGAAACCCAGGGGGGGCGTCCAGTATTAAAGGCGGTGTTACTGCAACAACCAGCAGAGGGTATTTCCTTGCAGGTCATGGATGCCCTGAAACTGTTGCCCGATGTTGGCCACGGCAAGATCACCCTAGAAAATGCGCAGGGTACTATCTTACCCGGAGACGGCCACAATGATTACAGCAAACGCTTTCGCTACTTAGAAGACGTGCATATCCTCATGGCGTTTGTGACGCTCATGTTTAGCCTGTCTGTGCGTTATAAATTATCCCCGCTCATAAGCGAAAAATGCCTCTTGTTAATGAGCTCTTTGCTTGGGCAAGAATTAGCGGGTCATAGCTGGCAGCATCTACAGCTAACGGCAGCCTTCGCGGCGTTTGCGGAGATAGTGGCGCAATTTGAGGGCAGCTTTGACTCTCTGCCAGAGCCCTTTAAACGCGATTGGCTGCGCGACCAAAAAATATTTTCCGTGGCGAATAAGGCGAGGTTGGCTCGCAGCGATAAGGCTCGGAGTTGGTTGCAGGAATATGCGCTTGGTTAATGGTTAGGTTGC
>CAJXIK010000244.1 GCA_913054445.1 uncultured Bermanella sp. | reverse complement strand
AACTTAATTATCAAAGACCCTCAGGGCTAACTGCCTGTCAGCGAATGTTTCATTAGATACCGGTATATTAGCCTTATTAGCGAATGCTAAGGCACTGTGCCCTGTTAATGTTGGGGGCTGCCTGCAATTCACTTGATGTCTGTTTTTCTAAATTCTAGCCTGCTTGCTTGAAAAATATCAGGTATTGGTTTGTTTTTTATTGGTGTCATTAAGGTGGATGTCTATATAGCTATATAGCATCTATGTAAGGATTTGGGGTATTATCTAAAACTTGCACTTCACATCAAAAAGGTATATTTTCTACTCAATGTATATTTTTGAATATGATCCCAGTAAAAGCCAAATTAACTTCGATAAACATGGTATCGACTTTGAGGAAGCTAAATTACTATGGAATGATCCTGACCTAGTTGAGATCCCTGCGAATACAAGCGATGAACCCCGTTTTGTTATAATTTCATTCCATAATGGCAAGCACTGGTCTGCTGTTATAACTTATCGAGATAGTGATATCCGCATAATTTCAGTTAGACGCTCAAGAACTAATGAGGTGAAATTTTATGAAAGCTTCTGATTTTGATAAAAAATTTGATGGTGGCAATGACGTATTGGCTAACCTTGATTTATCTCAAGCTAAACGAACTACACAAACAATTAAAAGGGTTAATGTAGACTTCCCTACGTGGATGATAGATTCACTGGATCGCGAAGCGAGTCGTGTTGGGGTAACCAGACAATCAATAATAAAGGTTTGGCTAGCTGAGCGTATAGAAAATCTTAACCATCATCAGCTTAAAAACGGCTAACAAGTTGCTCAAACGGGAAAACAAGAGGGTGTAAAAAGAGGGTGTAAACACAATGCTCTAACAGCCATTATCTATAACCTGCTAAAGGTGCCTCACAGAATATATGTTCTCCTTTTTCGAAAAAATCATCGACCCTTACCCCCCGCAAGAGCCCACGCAAGCGCCTAGTACCATGTGGGCGTTCTGTCGCCACTACACTCAGGGCATGGGCGTGCCATTGTTGCTAATGTCGCTGCTCACCGCCGTGATTGCCGCCTTCGAGGTCTACCTGTTTGGCTTCATGGGGCAGCTGGTCGATTGGCTGGTGCTGCAAGACCCTCAATCTCTGTGGCAGGCGCACAGCACTATTCTTATTTTCATCGGCTTCATGTTGTTGCTGGGCATGCCGCTGTTGTCCCTGTTGCATGCCATGGTGATTCATCAAACCCTCATGGGCAACATGCCCATGTCCATTCGCTGGCGGGCGCACCGCTATTTACTCAAGCAAAGCATGTCATTTTATGAGAACGAATTTGCCGGGCGTATCGCCACCAAAGTGATGCAAACGTCGCTGGCGGTGCGCGAGAGTGTCATGAAATTGTTGAATGTGCTGGTTTATATTCTGGTTTATTTTAGCACTATGCTCGTCATCATTGCCGCCGCCGATTGGCGTCTGATGATCCCAGTTTTAGTGTGGCTAGTATTGTACGTCCTTATTCAAATAAAATTTGTGCCGCAGCTCAAGAAGGTCGCCAGTTCCCAGGCCGATGCGCGCAGCAACATGACCGGGCGCATCGTCGACAGCTACACCAACATCAATACCGTTAAGTTATTTAGCCACAGTCGCCGCGAAAGCGATTACGCGCAGCAGGGCATGGATGGCTTCTTAAAGACCGTGTATTTACAAATGCGCCTAGCGGTGGGGCTTAACATTAGCGTGGATTTTATCAACCATCTATTGGTGTTTAGCATCGGTGCCTATTCCTTAGTTTTATGGAGCGATGGCCACATCACGGTGGGGGCCATGGCGGTGGCCATCAGCCTGTCGCTGCGACTCAATGGCATGGCAGAGTGGATCATGTGGGAAGTAAGCAGCCTGTTTGAAAATATCGGTACTGTGGTCGATGGCATGGGCACCTTGTCGCAACCCCAACAAGTAACAGACCAAGCACAGGCGCAGCCATTACAGGTGAGTCACGGGGCCATTGCTTTTCATGAGGTGGCCTTTAACTATAACCAATCACTGGCAAGCGGCACGGAACAACCGTCACCAAGCAGCGTTAAGCAAGTGGCGGTGTTCCGCGAATTAATGCTGGATATTGCCGCGGGGGAAAAAATAGGCCTAGTGGGGCGCAGCGGTGCCGGTAAATCTACGCTGGTGAACCTACTGTTGCGTTTTTACGATATTCAGGGAGGCACCATCGCCATCGACGGACAAGACATCAGCCAAGTGCAGCAAGAGAGCCTGCGCGCGCAGATTGGCATGGTGACCCAGGATACCTCCTTGCTGCATCGCTCGGTGCGCGACAACATTCTTTATGGCCACCCCCACGCCAGCGAGGCGCAGATGATAGACGCCGCCAAGAAGGCCGAGGCCTACGACTTCATTCAAGGCCTCACCGACCCTAACGGTAATCGTGGTTTTGATGCTCAGGTGGGGGAACGCGGCGTGAAGCTTTCGGGTGGGCAGCGTCAGCGCATCGCCATCGCCCGCGTCTTGTTGAAGGATGCGCCCATCTTAATTTTAGACGAGGCCACCTCTGCCCTCGACAGTGAAGTAGAAGCGGCCATTCAGCACAGCCTAAAGACGTTGATGCAGGGCAAAACCGTGATCGCCATCGCCCACCGCTTATCGACGATTGCCGCCATGGATCGCTTGGTGGTGTTGGACGACGGTAAGATTGTCGAGCAGGGCACTCATCAACAGTTGGCCAATGCTGGCGGTATTTATCAGCAGCTATGGCGTCACCAAACCGGTGGCTTTATCGGCGCATGATGAATGCTTGTCGCGGTGAGGGTCGGCCACGGGGTGGCCTCGTACGAGGAGCCCCTGCCTGATCCGTACGAGGGCAGCCCCTGCCCGATTCACCCGCGCAGATTATGCATCAAGGCGCTAGATTGACTCATGGCGCACAGGCATAAACTGGGGGTAACCATTCCCTAAAAGTTAAAGCCGAGGCCACCGTGTTGCACAGTGGCCTCGGCTTTAGGCCTGTCGTTACTTGGCTCGCTTTGGCAAGATTCCCATGTACTTGGAAATGATGGTTAACATCACCTCATCGGCACCGCCGGCGATGGAGATTATGCGGCTGTCACGGTAGGCCCGCGATACAGGGTTATCCCACGTGAAGCCCATGCCGCCCCAATACTGCAAGCAACCATCCGAGAGGTCACGCCATAGGCGGCCCAGCTTTAACTTGGCCATGGAAGCGAGCCTTGTGGCGT
>CAJXIK010000243.1 GCA_913054445.1 uncultured Bermanella sp. | reverse complement strand
GTTACTGCACATCACATGCAAGCCCCTCAAGGCATCAAATAAGGAAACCATCATGGAATGGGAAGTTGTTATTGGCCTTGAGATTCACGCTCAACTGGCCACTCAGTCAAAAATATTTTCAGGCTCCAGCACCGCCTTTGGCAGTGCAGCCAACACGCAGGCATCGCTGGTGGACCTAGGTTTACCCGGCGTCTTGCCGGTATTTAATGCCGAAGCTCTGGCCATGGCGGTTAAGTTTGGTTGCGCCATCGGTGCCGAGGTTAATAAAGTATCGGTATTCGACCGCAAAAACTATTTCTACCCAGATTCCCCTAAGGGTTATCAAACCACTCAGCTGCATCACCCTATCGTCGGCATGGGCCACATAGACATCACCCTCGACGACGGCAGTAGCCGTCGCATCAACGTGACCCGTGCGCACCTAGAAGAAGACGCAGGCAAGTCGTTGCACGAAGATTTTCAAGGTATGTCGGGTATAGATTTAAACCGCGCGGGCACCCCGCTCATTGAGATCGTATCCGAGCCCGAGATGCGCAACGCCAAAGAGGCGGTGGCCTACTTTAAGAAGATGCACAGCATAGTGACTTACCTCGGCATCTGCGACGGCGACCTCTCACAGGGCAGCATGCGCTGTGACTGCAACGTGTCCTTGCGCCCTAAGGGCCAAGAAGAGTTTGGCACCCGCACCGAAATTAAAAACGTCAACAGCTTCCGTTTTGTGGAGCAGGCCATCAACGTGGAGATCGATCGCCAACGTGACATCCTCGAAGACGGCGGTGTCATCACCCAAGAGACGCGCCTATTCGATGCCAACAAGATGGAGACCCGCTCCATGCGTTCCAAGGAAGTGGCCAACGACTACCGCTACTTCCCATGCCCAGACTTGCTGCCCATCGTCATCGACGACGCTTACATTGCCGCCATCACCGATTCTCTGCCCGAGCTACCTGATGCCAAGAAAGAGCGCTTCATGTCTGCCCAGGGTTTATCGGAATACGATGCTCGCGTGTTAACCGCCAGCCGTGAGTTGGCCAATTACTTTGAAGAAAGCGCTGAAAAATGCGGCGACTTTAAACTGGCCGCCAACTGGGTCATGGGTGAGTTATCTGCGGCCCTCAATAAAAACGAGGTGCTCATTCAAGATAGCCCTATTTCATCCGCTAACCTCGGGGCCATGATCGCACGCATCAAGGACAAGACTATCTCGGGCAAGGGCGCTAAATCCGTCTTCGCCGCCCTCTGGAATCTTGATGAAGGTGACCAGAAAGGCGACGCCGTCGATGCCTTAATCGATTCCCTTGGCTTAAAGCAGGTGAGCGACTCGGGTGCCATCGAAGGCATTGTCGATCAGGTGCTGGCCAGCAATGCCGCCCAGGTAGACAACTACATTGCCGCCGAGCCAGACAAGCGTGGCAAGATGGTGGGCTTCTTTGTGGGTCAGGTTATGAAAGCCAGTAAAGGCTCTGCCAACCCCGGCATGGTCAACCAAGTGCTTAAGAAGAAGCTGGATGAAAAGTGTTAATGCTTTAAATAGGTGAGTCGCCTAATTAAAACCCGCTAAGTATCTCGGTTCTTAAGAGCCTAGCGGCTGGTGATGTGAAGCCTGGAATGGTGGTGATTTACCACCATTTCAGGCTGGCGTTTATTGTCAGCTACTACTTCCGCAACTCGCTTGGCGGCACCCCATACCAGCGCTTGAATGCCCGCCTAAAATTAGCCACATCCTGATAGCCCAACAGATATGAAATTTCCTGAATGCTGATGCTCGATTGCTGTAGGTACTTCATGGCCAGCTGGCTGCTGACACTCTCGACGATCTCTTTATAGGAGGTATCTTCACTTTTTAAGTGACGGTGCAGGGTTCTGGCTGAAATATGAAAGCGCGCCGCCACCTGTTCGAGTGACGGAAAATGCCCCACCGACAGCAATAACATCTCGCGGATCTTTTGCTCCCTCGTACTAAACCCCACCACCTTGCTAAGCTCATCCTCGCATAATAGCCGCGCCTGCTTTAGAGAATTAGGGTCGGACATCTTGAGCGGCTCGTCTATGCCTGCTAAGGCGAGAGTTAGGCCGGTATGATCCTGACAAAATAGGTGTTCACAGTGGAAAAAATCGTCGTATTGCTGGCCGTAATGAGGCTCTGGGTAGCAAAAACACGCGTTGATTAGCTGCACTTTGCCCAGCGATATATAGCTCAGTATGTTCGCCAGCGTCAGCAACACCGCCTCATGGTAGGTTTGCTGGATGGGGCTAATATCGAAGGAATCTGTGAACTGGATGACTAGGGTGTGTTCGTGCTCGAAAATTTGCACCGAGATTAGGGGGGTTCGGGTGTTGAGAAACTTCTGAAAAATTTCGATGGCCTCTCTCACCGAGCCACTGTTCAACATGGCGTAACCCATCATGCCGTGGGTGTTGACGCCGAGGCGGCTGCCAAAGTACAAACCAATCGAGTCTCTGCCTGAAATCTTTACCGCGCTCAACAGCAAAGATTCAAACGTGTGGTAATCGATGTAACGCGTTATGTCGTTGATGGCGTGGTCATCGAGCGCGTGCTGGGCGAGCCATGCTCGGGTATCTATGTTCCAAAATTCGAGCGTATCCTTAATCTGCACGATGTAATAGATAGGGAGCTTTTTACTATTGGTCATGACAATTGATTCTAAGTAGCCTAGGCCAAAAGTACCATGATTACGCCTTTTTGTCCATAAATGACCCGCAATTGTCCGTTATCCCTCTCACCCAAACTCTGAATGCTAGCTACAGTGTCACGGCACCCAAGACTTACACTGATTACAGTGCATTAAAATAATTAAAGTAGACTGAGCTGATTGTTTTTATATGTGCTTTTAGTGCGCAATGTAACAGCTTTGAAGGAGAGTTATTATGACAACTAAATATGACTACATTATCGTAGGAGCTGGCTCTGCCGGCTGTGTATTAGCAAACCGACTGTCAGCAGATCCATCAAAAAAAGTACTCATCATCGAAGCGGGCCCAGAAGATAAGAGCACCCTCATTCACGTGCCTATCGGCATGGCGGCCCTCTCGCGCAGCAAAAAACTTAACTGGCAGTTCGATACCGAACCCGAAGCCGAGCTAAATAACCGCAGCTTATTCTGGCCCAGAGGCAAGGCCAGCGGTGGCAGTAGTTCAATCAATGCCATGGTCTACATTCGCGGCCACAAAACAGATTACGACGACTGGGCAGCACTGGGCAATGAAGG
>CAJXIK010000242.1 GCA_913054445.1 uncultured Bermanella sp. | reverse complement strand
AAAATAAAATAAGGTCACCACATGAGCAACCACAACGATTCGTACCTAGCTAACGACAAGTATGCAAAAAATCTTGGTATCGAACTGGTCAAAATAGAAACTGAATATGCACGCTGTGAACTAGCCATAAACGACAACCATAAAAATGGCTTGGGCTCATTGCATGGTGCGGTTATTTTTGCGCTGGCCGACATCGCCTTCGCCGCGGCTTGCAATACCGTCAACGCCTCTATTGGCATGCAGGCCGATATTAAATACCTAAACAAGCCACAGGGAGATACCTTAATTGCCGAGGCGAAACTGCTGTCTGCCTCAAGCAAGATTGGCCATTATCAGGTGAGCGTTACCGATAGCGAGGGCAATCCGGTGGCCCTATTTAGCTCTATATCTTATCGCTTCCCAAACAAAAAATCATAATGTGATTGAGGGGCCCAGAGGCCCCAGCCCCATAAACCCCGCCATAAACTACACATTTCAGAACAATCTGTTATAACTAATAAATAGCTAGAATATTATTTGTCTAACGTTTGCCGCCCTTTCAGCGGCAATTTGCTTACCGATTAATTTTAAAGAGATTCCCATGTTACGCCCTTTTTTACTGACGTTGCTGATCTTTAGCGCCCCATTTGCCAGCCATGCCGAGGATGTAATTGAGGGGAAGGCGCAGGTGGCACCTTCCCGCTTACCCTTAGACGAACTGCGCACCTTTGCCGAAATATTCGAACGCATTCGCGCCAGTTACGTAGAGGAGGTGAGCGACAAGACCCTCTTGGAAAATGCCATCCACGGCATGCTCGGCGGGCTAGACCCACACTCGTCTTACATGGGGCCAGATGACTTTAACGATTTAAAAGCCAGCACCAGTGGCAAATTTGGCGGCCTCGGCATAGAAGTGGGACTGGAAGATGGCCTCATTAGAGTGGTTAGCCCCATCGATGATACCCCAGCTTCGCAGGCGGGTATTCAGGCTGGTGACCTCATCATCAAGCTGGATAACTCGCCGGTGAAGGGCATCGGCTTGAACGATGCGGTGGAGAGAATGCGCGGCGCGCCCGGCAGCCCCATCGAGATCACAATACTGCGCGACGGCGAAAGCAAGCCCTTAGTGTTTAAACTCAAGCGCGCGCAAATAAAAATCACCAGCGTCAAACACAGGTTGCTAGCCGATCACTACGGCTATGTACGCATCACCCAGTTTCAGGAAAACACAGGGGCCGATATTAACGCCGCCATCACACAGCTGATGGATAAAAGTCAGCAAGCCCTCAATGGCTTAGTGTTGGACCTGCGCAACAATCCGGGTGGCGTGTTGGATGCGGCGGTGGCGGTGAGCGATGCCTTCATCGAGCAAGGGCTAATCGTTTATACACAGGGCCGCGTGGCCAATGCCGATGTGCGCTACGAGGCCACGGTAGACACCCTCATGCCCGAGGTGCCGCTCATTGTGTTGATCAACGGCGGCTCCGCCTCGGCTTCCGAGATTGTCGCCGGTGCCCTGCAAGATCACGGTCGGGCGGTGATCATGGGCACCCTGAGCTTTGGTAAGGGTTCGGTGCAAACCGTGCTACCCCTCAACGGGGATCACGCTCTGAAGCTCACCACCGCCCGCTATTACACCCCCCACGGGCGCTCCATTCAGGCCAAGGGCATCACCCCAGACCTGACCGTGCAACAAGGGCAATTTACCCCAGCCCAGGATGCGCGCTACTATAAAGAGTCGGATCTTCAGGGTCACCTAGAGAACCCCAAGGACGGTGTTCAAGCCAGCGCCAAAGATAAGGCAATACAAAGCAGCCAAGATTTTGTCGACAAAGACTACCAGCTGCAACAGGCCCTCATCGTGCTTAAAGGCATGAAAGTGCTGAGCGTCAGAAGCCCCAATCGCCACGAGCCAGCGCTTGAAATTCCTGCTGAGCCTGCTGGCACTTAGCCTCCTCTGCGCCCCCTTGTTGGCCGCGCCGGTGCGCTTGGCCATTATCATCGATGACTTAGGTAACAGCCTAACAAGTGGGCTGGATGCCATCGCCTTGCCTGGCAACATCAGCTTCGCGGTGATGCCCCATCGCAAACATAGCCACACCCTAGCCACCCGCGCCGGACGCTTAGGCAAGGAAGTGTTACTGCACGCCCCCATGAGCACCATTAGGCGGCGCGCCTTAGGCCCAGGGGCGCTGCATGAAGGCCTTAACGAACAGCAGTTTAAAGACACCCTAGCCTATGCCATCGACAGCATTCCCTACGTGCGCGGCATCAACAATCACATGGGCAGCCAACTCACCAGTCACCCCACTTACATGGGCTGGGTGATGCAAGTGCTGCAAACAAAGGGGCTGTTTTTCATCGATAGCCGCACGCATCCACGCAGCATCGCCCACCAAACCGCCTTGCAAGCCGGGGTTCACAGCGCCCGGCGCGATATTTTCCTCGACAACGAAACCAATATCGACCACATCCATCAGCAATTTAAGAGGGCTCTCGGCATCGCCCAACGATACGGCAGCGCCATCGCCATCGGCCACCCTTACCCCAGCACTCTACTGTACCTCAAGGAAGTGCTGCCGCAGCTCGACCGCAACCGCGTCGAACTGCATTTTATCAGTGACCTGTTGATAGGCGGCATGCAGCCCCGCCCGCTCGATGCCCAGCATGTACCTGACCTGCCTCAACCCTCCCTCGATCAGCTGGTACACAAATTACGTGCTGCTAATCATTAACCACTAACCCTCCCTCGATCAGCTGGTACGTCAACTCCGCGCTGTTAACCATTAGCCAACGAGCATTAGCCACCTACAACCAACGTACTTGTGAACCCGCTTAGCGCGACTAGAATTAAGGAGAATCGCTGACAGATAGGTGCCCCATGATTCCCCCCCATTGTTACCAGCAGGCATATTCGCTATGGCGGGCATGAACAAGATCGGCCGCCAACTCATGGCACTGGTGATCGTGGCATTTAGCGTATTCACCATAGGCATCAGCGGCCTAGCCGGGTATCAGTCTTACCATGACATGGAAGATATGGCCTTGCAGCGGGTGACGGCGGCGGCCAAGTTATTCGGCTCAGAGTTAGAAGCCCAAGTGGCGCGCACTCACCGCCCATTGAGCGACATAGTAGCCACCGACGCCATGCGCAAGCAGCTGCATGCCAGCGCCGCACGCATAGGAACCGAGTTGGCCATCGTGGATGCCGAGCGGGTATGGGCCTCCAGCATCGCCCAGCATCGGTATCGACAACAACAAC
>CAJXIK010000241.1 GCA_913054445.1 uncultured Bermanella sp. | reverse complement strand
CAGAGCTTGCATGTCGGCATAAACCTGAGTCATCAGGTGCTCTAGGGTCTGTAGGTCGATGTCGGCCAGCTTGTTGATGTACACACAATTGCTGGCCAGCTTATGCTTGCCCAGCTTCTTGAGGATGGCCTCATAATTTTCGAAGCCCGGCATCACAAACACCGAGATGCGACCGATGCCGGGGTGAAACGAGATCAACGGCCAATGGCCCTCTTTGCCGGTTTTATAGGTGTAATGATAGGCGCCAAAGCCTATTAGCTCTTCGCCCCACATCACCGCTGGCTTAGCGCTCACTCGGCTCATGAGTTGCTGTAACAGCTGAGCATCCAATTGGCGGCGGGTACTCTCAATCTGGCTGATAAACTGGCTGACGCTATGGTCATTAGGTTGGGCGTTTAGATCTATCATAGTGCTTACTGCTGGCAGGATTGAAGGGCAATGATAACCCGAACCGCCTCACAAATCAGTGCCGTCTCGATGCTTGGCAGCTAGTCTATTAATAAGCCCAGCGGGCACACTAAATGGACGACTCTGTGAACATGAGCCTCTCTAAGATCGTTAAACTTTGCTCATGGGGCAGCGCCCTGTTGTGCTTGAGTGCCTGCCTAGAGTTATCCGAGGGCTCGCGCTCCGCCCCTGATGCCGCCGCCCTCGATGCAGCACCGCTTAGCGATTGCGCCCACGGCATCGCCAGCGGTTATAACTTTACGGCGGGCCAATCTTATTTTGGTGCAAAGCAGTGGATCGAATACATCCCTGGCACCCTGCCGATTATCATCGCTGCCCCCCATGGCGGCGAGCTGACCCCGGATGAGGTGCCAGTATTTAACGATGGCCTCGCCCAAGATGGCGGCAGCCAAGCCTATGCCCGCGCCGTGGCACAAGCCCTATACCAGCTCACGGGTCGCCACCCCCACTTAGTCATCAATCACCTGGCGCGTAATCGCCTTAACTTAAACCGCGCCCCAGAAAACGATAACCGCGACAATGCGGCGGCCATGGTGGCCTGGCAAGAATTCCACCAGTTTATCGATCAGGCCAAAAGCTGGGTGAGTCAGGCCTGCCAAAAGGGGCTGTACCTTGATTTTCACACCAATGGCCATGACCACGGTTATGTGGAGCTGGGCTATTTATTAACGCGCGAGCAGTTAAATTTAAGCGATGCGCAAATCAATCAACTCACCACCAGCAGCCTCACCCACTTGGCCAGTCAAGACGGCCACAGCCTCGCCGCACTGGTGCACGGTGAATGGAGCCTAGGGCAAATTATGCACGAGCAATATAATATCCTCACCATTCCCAACGCCACCGATATTCCCTTTCAACACCGCTATTTTAGCGGCGGCTACAACACGCGCAGCCATGGCTCTGTGGCTGGCGGGGTGATAGATGCCATTCAAATAGAGAGCCATTTTAATTATGTTAACTCGGGGGCCAGCGTGCGCCTCGATTATTCCTTGCGGCTCGCTCACGCCATTCATCAATATATGCAGCACTGGTACGGGTTTGATTTTGATCCGCTTCATTAGTATTTTAAAAAAATTTCGTGAGCCAGCTGCTAGGTTTAGTGCTTCTATTTTAGGTCGCCGTACATCCATCCTTGGAGGCTTAACTTTGGCATCCATGCCAAAGATACCCTCAAATAGAAGCACTAAACCTCGGAGCTAGGTTACTTCCTAGATCCCCACAATAATCGGCACAAAAATATTAACCCGCTTAGAGGTTAGGGGCTGAGCTTCCATGATTGCTGCTTACGGTAGATAGTAGACGGGCTAATTTCCAATAACGCGGCGGCCCGATAGACGTTGCCATGACACGCCTCTATGGCTTTTTCTATGTGCGCTTTCTCCATCAGCCACAGGGGGGTAATGGCGCGTTCTGGGCCATGCAGGTGGTTCTTTTTTTTCTGCGAGGCATGGGGTTCGGCACCCCCTTCGATGAGCCGAAAGGCTTCGCTCATCATCTGCTCGCTGATATCTGGGCCATCGTTTAAGATCACAAGGCAGTGGATGAAATTTTCCAGTTGCCTGATGTTTCCTGGCCAAGCGTAGTTTGCCAGCTGTTTAACCTCCGGCCCAGACAAGCGCTTAAACTCTTTGTTACTCTCTGCGCTGAATTTGGCCAGATAATATTGTGCAATGAGCGTGATGTCGTCCCCTCTGTCACGCAAGGGTGGCAGATGAATGAAGATGATATTTAGCCGGTAAAACAGGTCTTCACGAAACTCGCCGTCGTCGACCGCCTGCTTCAGTGTCTTCGAACTGGCGGTAATAATTTGCGCATGAAAGGTTTCGGCGTGATGCGAACCCACCGGTGTGAACTCCCGCTCCTGAATGACCCTGAGTAGTTTCGACTGTAGGTTGATGGGAATGGTCGTCACCTCATCGAGGAACAGGGTGCCTTTCTTAGCCGAGCAGAACAGCCCAGGCTGATCATTCACGGCACCGGTAAATGCGCCCTTCTTATGGCCAAATAGCTGGCTCTCCATCAACGACTCGGTAAAGTTTGCACAGTTAACCGCCACAAATGGCTGCTCGCGACGCGCACTCTCGTGGTGGCAGGCCTTCGCTATCAGTTCCTTGCCGGTGCCGGTCTCGCCACAAATAAAGATGGGCACGTTATTGGTGGCCAAGCGGCGTATACATTTAAAGATGTCGAACATGTTTTGTGAGTGGGTAATAAT
Organism: uncultured Bermanella sp.; assembly: GCA_913054445.1. Classification (GTDB taxonomy): domain Bacteria; phylum Pseudomonadota; class Gammaproteobacteria; order Pseudomonadales; family Oceanobacteraceae; genus Bermanella. Next base: position 584 of record CAJXIK010000241.1, on the reverse strand, counting down.
GCCATGAAAGGCCCTGTCATCTGCTCGGGGCAAAGAGTGCGGAAAAGATTGCGGCAATGCTGCCAGCACCTGCTTAACATGCCGTAGCAGCTCGTCCGTGCTCCAGGGTTGGGCGAGGTAGCTGTCTACGTATGCCAACTCCCCTTCTTTTACGTTTTGTTGAATGTTCGCCGCAGAATCCTCGCCAGAAGAGAGTAAAATGGCATGGCACAGGGGAAAGCGTTGCTTAATGTCTTGCAGCAAGCTGCACCCTGCCAACGCCGGCTTACGCAGGCCACAGATAACAACGGCGGGGGGATTTTTTTGAGCACTTTCTTGGCAATAGTGCAGCGCATCTTGATGTGAGCCAAAGCCTGCCATGTGAGCAGCTAATGCACCTAAATCTAGCTTGAGTGATGCGAGGACGGCCGCATCGTCGTTAACGATGACCAGGTTTTGCTTTATTTCAGCCTGCAATGCGACCTCACTGCTCTTCATAGTTCGAAAAGAAGTAACCAGGCTATTTTATAAGTGCTTTAAGCATACTCGAACGGCGGTTACTCATTGCCAAGTTTAGCAGTAATCACGGTGATTTCTTTTTTACT
>CAJXIK010000240.1 GCA_913054445.1 uncultured Bermanella sp. | reverse complement strand
TTAAAGATGGAATAATTAAAGATGGAAAGTTACTGCAAGAAAGGTGGAGGGACCTCCAGCCACACCCCGGCACACAAATCCACTACTACCGTTGCTCCCTTCCAGGCCTGGCGGAGTTCATAGTTTATTGTTGCGGGAGGACCGGAGGCCACCATAATGGGTCATATTAAATTATTTGACCGAGCGCTTCAAAAGCCCGCGCATTATCTTAAAAAATCCAAACCGATTCAAGGACTTATTGTAAATAACACAAAATAAAGCGAGCCCCGTCAATTCACGGTAAACTAACCACAAAGCAGCAACTATGGTTAAAGCATGTTCAATGTCAGTCCCATACCCATATATGAAGACAACTATGTATGGCTCATTCAACACCAGGGCAAGGTCGCCGTGGTGGACCCAGGCCATGCCGAGCCCGTCATCGAACACCTCCAAAAAAATGGCCTAAGCCTAGATTACATACTGGTGACACACAAACACTGGGACCACGTCAGCGGCATCGAACCACTGAAGCAGCACTATCCGCAATGTCAGGTTTACGGCAGCGGCCATGAAGAGGTGCCCTGCCTAGAGCACCCATTATTGGGCGGTGAGAGCCTAAGCCTCTTGGGCCTGAGCTGGCACGTCATACATACCCCAGGCCATACCCTAGGGCAAATTGCCTTTTACGTTGAAGACGCCTCCGCCCAGGGCCATCTATTCAGCGCCGACAACATCTTTGCCTGTGGCTGCGGACGCATGTTTGAGGGCAGCGCCGAACAATACCAAACATCCCTGGCGGAGCTCGTGTCCTTCCCCGCCAACACCCTTATTTACGGCACCCACGAGTACACTCTGGCCAACATAGACTTTGCCCTGCACATAGAACCCAACAACACCTTCACCCTGCACCGCCAGGACATCTGCACGCAATTGCGAGCCCAGGGCAAGCCCACTCTGCCCACCACCGTTGGCGACGAACTTAACAGCAACCCATTTTTACGCTGGGGACAACCCGATGTAATTCGCGCCGCCGAGCACCATAAAGGCGCCCCTCTACACGGCCCAGCTCAGGTCTTTGCCGAGATAAGGTTAATGAAGGATCACTTTTAATAGCCCGCCAAGCCTGTACGAGCTCACCCGTGAGCGATTTTCGAATGCGTACGAGCTCACCCCGTGAGCGATTTTCGAGTGCGTATGAGCTCACCCCGTGAGCGATTTGCGAATACGCATAAGCTCACAGGCTTCGGGCACAGGGTGCCCTCCTACACCCATCCTCGCTCAAAGCCGCCCCCTTGTGTACAATGCAGAAAATTTTGATTTCAGACGATTTCGCGGATTGATGCATGCAGACTGTTGAACACATTTTCGAGCAAAACCAAACTCCCAAGCCTTTGGTTCTGGCCATCAATGCGGTATTAGAAGCCAGCAAAGAGATCGCCCTCTTATTGCAAAAAGGGGCCATGAGCGGCGTACTAGGCAGTGCAGAGCAAGAAAATGTTCAGGGCGAGACCCAGAAAAAACTGGATGTGATCTCCAACGACCTGCTAAAAGACACCCTGCAAGCCTGCCCAGTGGTGGCCGGCATCGCCAGTGAAGAAGAAGACCTACCGGTGCCCGCCAATAAAGACGGCGAATTCTTGGTTATCTTCGACCCACTGGATGGCTCGTCTAACATCGACATCAACGTCACCGTGGGCACTATCTTCTCTATTTTGCCCAGTCACGGCGCCGATGCCAGCCAGGAAGCCACCTACCTACAATCGGGCCGCCAGCAATTAGCGGCGGGTTATGTGCTGTATGGCCCTTCTACCTTGCTGGTCATGACCACCGGCCAGGGCGTGAATATCTTCACCCTAGACCCAGACACGCAACAATTTGTGCTCACCGAAGAGCAGTCACAAATCACCGCCACCACCCAAGAATTTGCCATCAACATGTCGAATCAGCGCTTCTGGGCCGAGTCCATGCAGAACTATGTGGCCGACCTGCTACAGGGTGAAGAGGGTAAGCTGGGCAAACGCTACAACATGCGCTGGGTAGCAGCCATGGTGGCCGAGGTACATCGCATCATCAGCCGTGGCGGCATTTTTATGTACCCATGGGATAAGCGTGAGCCAGGCAAGCCGGGTAAACTGCGTTTGATGTACGAAGGCAACCCCATGTCTATGCTCGTGGAGCAGGCAGGCGGCCTATCCAGCAATGGCGAGATGGCCATCATGGATATTAAACCCGAACACATTCACCAGCGGGTGCCGGTTATTTTAGGCAGCAAGCAGGAAGTCGAAACCGCCCTTGGCTATTAATTGACACAGGCACCTGTTTAAAACAAATCCTGCCTGCCCTTCTCTGTCCATAGCTGCCAACGCTGCTGCCGATAGATAAGATAGATGCGCTTCTCGAAGGGGCGCATTTCGCTTTCCTTGGCGCGCTTCAAGGGGCGGTTTTTCCTGTCGTTTAAGTTTACTTTGGCCAGCCAGTCGGGAATGTCCACCACATACCAAGATAAATAAACTTCGCAAAAATAATCGTCCTCGCGCTGACTAGGCGTGCTCACCTCAAATACCTGCTTGAGATTAGGCCGCCCATAAAAAAAGCCCTGATCACTGACCCACAGGTTGTCCTGATTCAAGTTATATTCGAAGCCCCCCACACTCACCATCCTAGGTTCTCCGTACATGATTTTTTCGGCTAGGAAACGAGATTTTTTCTTGGTCACTAAGCCTACTTTTACCCACTTATCTAGGCTGCCCACCATGGCCTTATGGATACGTTCCACCTCTTGAGGAAACTCATACGGCTTGAAAAACAACAGGCGCTGGCCGTAGTCGTTATTAAATATGTGCCTAATTTGCTTTTCTTGAGGTGCTCTAGGTGCCTGCCCCCAGCAAGCAACGCTCATCATCAGTGTCAATATTAAGCCACTCAACAATTTTGTTTTCATGCCTACAACCTATCAGCCCGCCCTTTATTGCTATTAAGACTAGCAGGCTGTGGTTAAACGACGTTTATTAACCTTACGGCAGATAGCCGACAATTGATTAGAGCGAAGCTGGTAAAAATAACTACACTAAAGAAACGAAACCTTAATGTGGGGTAAACATGGCAGCTAGCATCACAGAAGCGTCGGCGTATGTGGCCGAACTGATAGAAGCATTAGAAAATTTATACTGGGAAGCCCCTTCTCTGGCGGTTAAAAACCAGTGCTTCAATGGGCTGCGCTTCTTACAAAATGAGCGCACCGAGCTCACCAAAATTTCGGTGCAAGACCACCATTACGACTATGAGATCATCTC
>CAJXIK010000239.1 GCA_913054445.1 uncultured Bermanella sp. | reverse complement strand
TGCAGGATGCAATTGTCGAATGCTTCAGGAAGCCTCCATGGACGGATTGACGGCGGCCTCAAACTGAAACAGCGCCATTTCAAGCTAGCGGGAAAAGTGTAGTGGCGCGGCTTTAATTTAAGGTGCTTGCCTTGGCGCTCACCAACGCTTACCTGCGGTTAAAAACCAGGCCTGGCTATCATCACTGCCGAAGGCAGCCTCGAGGCGAATGGGTAAGTCATCGAGATTCAGGCGCACCCCACCACCCAGACTATAAAGTGAATCATCGCCTAAGCCCGTTATGGCATCGCTGGCCTGACCGGCCTCGGCAAAGGCCACCAATTCTAGGGTATGCCCCTGCGCCATGGCCCAGGGTAAGGTCAGGGTCAGCTCGACACCTTCTAGTAGGGTATTGGCAGCCTTAATATATTGCTCGCTATAACTGCGCAGACCATAGGCACCCCCAAGCGCCTGCCCATTGCCATTCTTGTTGGCGGCGACGATATAGTTAGCTAGGTCATTTTCCAACTGAGTACAGGCGGCGCTGGTGCACTGGCCATTAATTTCCGCGAGCACCTCAGATACGTCATCGTATGCGGTCTCTTTAGCCAGCACGAAGCCATGGCTGCCACGGGCATAGGTGGTTATCTGGTGTTGCCCCATGAATGGCCACACATAGCTAAGCGCGTAATTGAGTTGTCCCTGGTCGCTCTGGCCTGGGCGAAACAATGAGGCGGCCAATTCGATGTTGGCCTGCATGCCAACCTTGGCGGGCGTTAGTGTTCGTGGGTCATGGCTTACCCCCAGTGCCAGCATAGTGGAGAACACATCGTGCAGGCCTGCCTGATTGATGGCGATAGCTTTCCCGTGGGCGTCGGCATAGCCTTCAAAAGAGATGAGACTCAAACCTAGCTTGGCGTACCAGTGGTGCCGTTGGTCGATGTCTTTTTTGAGACTGGCAAACTGGGCAAGACCACTGAGGCTCTGCTGGTAACGGGTGCCCGTGTCTGTGCCCCGTTGATATTGAGTATCTAGGGTAATATCGGCGAGCAAGACCGTGCTAAGTGACAACCTGCCACCCGCCCAAGGCAATTCATCCACAGAGAGCAAGCCCGCCTGCGCATCCCCCAACGCCACACCGGCAAGCACCGAGACATCATCTGCGCCCACATGTTTCGCCTGTACGGCGGCCCCGGCAATATTGCCCACTCCCTCTAGATGTATCGCCCCGGGCAACACCGAAAATTGAGACGGTTCATCTGCCTTAACCTGGGTGCTGGCCAGCATGGCGGCTAGGATAAACAGCTTTAAACGCCAGCAACGTGCTATTTTCATGATGTATTACTCGTGATGATTATCGATAGCCACACGCTCGTCGTCTGCAAAGCGCTCAATTTTGCGTGCGGCGACGTTCGTGGCCTGCACTAAGGCCAGCGGTGCCCTGCCCAGCATAGAGATGGCATCGTTAACATAATGATTGTTTACGGTGCTCACATCCATCCAACCGCCCTGGGCGGCGATCTCCACCGAGGACACATTGTTCATCACGCCCAAGGTGGCCATGGTCTTACGGAACGTGTGGGCGGTTAACTTGCCCCCTTCGATCTTGGCCTCCTGCATGAGGCTTTTAAGGATGATGTTCACGCTGTTACGATGAAAGGGTGCCTTGCCCGCCGCCATCTTGCCTAAGGCGCTGGTTTCCCTGAAGATAAAACCCTGCGTGATCTGGTTTGTTTGCAGGTGTTGGCGCAACCAGCTGGCCGGGCAGAACAGCTCGCCGGTAAAGGGAATAACCGAGCGCACCCGCTTGCCGGTCTTAAAGGGGTCGCGGTCAATGATAATATCGGCCCCCTCAAGCTGCACGTTGCGCAGCCAATCGTATTGCAGGTCACCCAGCATACCGGCGCGGTAACCGGTCAGGTATGCGATGCACGCCAGAGCCCGATTACGAATGGCCACCTTGCTGCCGTACTTCACCGTTAATAATGCAATAAAACGCGCCCCCTCCTCCACGGTGAGGTCGCGGCTCTTATCTTGAAAGATGCGCTGACCTCTCTCTTGCCTCGCCAGGTCCGACAGGCAGCGCTTAATATCCTTATGGGAGGCAGGGTCCTCATCCCAATGCCGCTCATGCCAGTCGGACAGTGCCGCGCGGTACACCCTAAGGCTGGCCACCTTCTTACGGTCAACGCGTTGGATGGCAGCCACATCTTGAAAAAACGCAATGATTTGCCCTTTGCTGGTGGGTAGTTGGCCACCCCATCGTACATACAGGGCGAGGCAACTGGCGTACTGTTTTTCGGTGGCGCTGATGGCAACGCTATTCATCTTTATTGTCTCGTGCTGGCTTTGACTCGCGCTCAAGGGCGGCCAATACTTGCAGCAAGCCTGCATCGACCCGGCTATTCACATCGGCCACCTTACCGTCCACCGAATGAATGGCGGTGACGATGGACTTGACGTTTATGGCCCCGGCTTTCTTGGCCTCTATCAGCCCTTCTACTAGCTCACAGATGGGGTTTAATGCCGCGAGGCTCTCATCCATTGTCTTACGCACAGCACTCAGTGTGGACTGTTCCTTGAGCATTATGCCCTGTTGCTCGAGCTGCTCTGTGGATTGCAGCAGCCTTTCATTGCTGCCCGCTAGCGCCTCTCTTTGCACGCTAATTTCATTGACCAACTTCTTATTGGTGATGCGGTACTCATCTAATTCGTCGCCCAGCGCCTTGAGTTTGCTCGAGTATGCCGACAGGGTTTGTGTATTGGCCGCTTGCAGCGCCGCCAACGAACGCCCCTGCTCGTCGATGAGTTGTTGTAGACCTTCCTGCTTGGCCAGAGTTCCCCGCAACTCGGATTGCGCTTGGCTGTAGTCGTTATTAAGTGCCTGCTGACGCGCCTGCTGTGCCAGCAGTTGCTCCTTTAGAGTCTCGTTATCCTTTTCTAGCATGTGCTGCGCAGTGGTCAGGCGAGCATTGCTGGCGATGATGTCATCGTGCTCCTCGTGGTATTGCCGTTCGAGCTGCGACAATTTATTTACATAAAAGTCCTCCTGCTCTTGCAGCTCTATATTCAACAAACGGCGTTCGGCGGCTCTGATTTCGGCCTTGAGCGCGCTCAGGGCATCCACTTCCTTGCTGGCATCCTCCTTCATGGGCAGCAACGGCTTAACGCGCCGCACGTTAGCGGCCACCTTGTTAAAGCCGCCGCCAATGAGTTCATAGGCATTGCGCACCGTGTACTTCATGTCCTGTGCGTCCAGCACGAAGTAAGCAAAATATTCATTGCTCAATTGCTCATCCAGCACCGCCTGCGGTGG
>CAJXIK010000238.1 GCA_913054445.1 uncultured Bermanella sp. | reverse complement strand
TGTTATTCATAGTGGGCAATAAACATGATATCGAAGTCTAATCTGAGCGTACTGGTGGTGGAAGACAACCCGGGTGATTATGACCTAGTGGTGGAATACCTGAGTGCCGTTGGCAATACTAACTACCAGTTTCAACACTGCACGAGCGTGCAGGAGGTCTCGGCAATTTTAAAAGATTCGCGTGTCGATGTGATATTGCTGGACCTCTCGCTACCGGATTCGAGCGGCATAGATACGGTGAGTAATATGCGCGGCATCAACGTAGACTTGCCCATTATTGTCTTAACCGGCACCGATAATGACGAACTGGGGGAGCAGGCCATTCAACAGGGGGCGCAAGAATACTTAAATAAAAACGAAGTCAGCGGTCGCATGCTGGCAAGAATCATTAGGTACGCGATTAAACGTAAAAAGATGGATAAGAAACTGGAGACCCTAGCCCTCACCGACCCGTTAACCGGCTTGTATAATCGCCGTTACTTTTTTGAGCGAGGCTGGAATGAATATGTGCGGGCTCGTCGCTATCATCATCACCTAGCCATAATCATGGTGGATTTAGATTTCTTTAAACAGATCAACGACAAACATGGTCACGCCTGTGGTGACAAGGTATTAATGGAGGTGGCCAAGCTCTTTTTACAGACCCTGCGCGATGTGGATTTAGTGGCCCGCTTCGGTGGCGAGGAATTTATTATTCTCATCCCCGAAACCGATCAGGCGGGTGTGGAATTTTTAGCGCAGCGTATTCGCCAAGAAATCTACGATACGCCCATGGAGCACAACGGTAAAAATTTCAACATCACGGCCAGCCTAGGCGTGGCACTCATTGAAGGCGTGGTGGGCGATTTCGAGAGTCTAATCAATCAGGCCGATATTGCCCTGTATCATGCTAAGGAAAATGGCCGCAACAAGGTTGAGCTATATGACGTGAACCTAGCCAGTAAACTAGCGAGTAAATAACACCCCCGCCGCGAACGATTCCCCCCCTTGTCATGGGCAAGCCCAGAAATAACCCGCTGCCGTTAACAAATGATAACGACGCGGAGCGGGTCAGGCGGGATAATCCCTGTCAACGCTAAGCCTAGCCGCAGAGCAGGCATAATAAATAGATGAGAGACCACCGATGACCACAGCCAACCCGCACTTTCCGATGTTATTCGAGCCCTTAGACCTAGGCTTTACCGTGCTTAAAAACCGCGTGCTGATGGGCTCCATGCACACCGGCCTCGAAGAGCAAGAGGGCGGTTTGGCGCGCATGGCCGCCTTTTACGCCGAGCGTGCTCGCGGCGGGGTGGGCCTCATCGTCACCGGTGGCTTTGGCCCCAACGCCGAGGCGGGCATTCACGCACACACCCGGGCGATTGCCAGCGAGCAAGATGCCCTGCAGCACAAGGTCATCACAGATGCGGTGCACGGCGCAGACGGCAAGATCTGCATGCAAATCCTGCACACTGGCCGTTACGCCTTCAGCCCTAATTCGGTGGCACCGTCTGCCATTCAGGCCCCCATCAACCCCTTTAAGCCCAAAGAGCTGGACGAAGAGGGCATTCAAAAGCAAATTAACGACATCGTGCAGCTGGCCGTATATGCCCAGCTGGGGGGCTACGATGGCGTGGAGATCATGGGTTCCGAAGGGTATTTCATCAACCAGTTTCTGTCTAAGTGTACCAACCAGCGCGACGACCGTTGGGGCGGCAGTTACCAGAATCGCATGCGCCTAGCGGTAGAGGTGGTGCGCCGCACTCGTGAGGCGGTGGGCAAAGAGTTCATCATTATTTATCGCCTATCCATGCTCGACCTAGTGGAGGGCGGCAGCTCTTTCGAGGAGGTGCTCATGTTGGGTAAGGCCATCGAGGAGGCTGGGGCGAGCATCATCAATACAGGCATAGGCTGGCACGAGGCGCGTATTCCCACCATCGCCACTAAGGTGCCGCGCGCCGCCTTTACTTGGGTGACCGCGAGGTTTAAGCAGGAGTTGAGCATTCCCTTGATCACCTCTAATCGCATCAACACGCCGCAGGTTGCCGAGCAGGTCTTGGCCCGTGGCGATGCCGACATGGTGTCCATGGCTCGTCCCTTTCTGGCAGACCCCGAATTTGTTAACAAGGCGGCGGCCGGTCACAGCGAGCGCATCAATACCTGCATAGGCTGTAATCAGGCCTGCCTAGATCACATATTTAACAACCAATTAGCCAGCTGCCTGGTCAACCCTCGAGCCTGTCACGAAACCGAAATCATCATAAAAGATGCCACCGTCAGTAAGAAATTAGCGGTCATCGGCGCGGGTCCTGCGGGCTTGGCATTTGCCACCACCGCCGCCGCTCGCGGTCACCATGTGACCCTGTTCGATGCCGCCCACGAAATTGGCGGGCAGTTTAATGTGGCCAAGCAGGTGCCGGGTAAAGAGGAGTTCATGGAGACCATTCGTTACTTTGCCTCGCAAATAGCATTAAGCGGCGTGCAGCTGCGATTAAATACCCGCGTCAGCGCCGCCGACCTTAACGATGGCGCATTCGACGAGGTGGTCTTGGCCACCGGCATCGCCCCGCGCCTGCCAGAGATCGAAGGCATTGGCCACGCGAAGGTCTTGAACTACCTAGACGTCTTGCAGCACAAGCGGCCTGTGGGTAAAAAGGTGGCCGTCATCGGGGCCGGTGGCATTGGGTTTGACGTCTGTGAATACCTGACCCACGGGGGCGAGTCCAGCAGCTTGAACATCGCCTCCTTCATGAAAGAGTGGGGCGTGGATATGACCATGAGCGCCCGTGGCGGCGTCGAAGGCGTGGTGGCAGACGTGCCGTCATCCCCCCGTGAAGTGTTCTTGTTGCAGCGTAAAGCAGCCAAAGTGGGGGCCAAACTGGGTAAGACCACGGGCTGGATTCATCGCACCGGCTTGAAAAACAAGGGCGTGCAGATGATCGCGGATTGTCGCTACGACAAGATTGATGAGCAGGGTCTGCACATCACCGTAGCGGGTAAGAGCGAGATATTGGCGGTGGATAACGTGGTGGTGTGTGCGGGTCAGGAGCCCTTGCGCGAGTTGCTAGAGGGGTTGCACAAGCCCTACCATCTTATTGGCGGCGCAGATGTGGCCGCCGAGCTGGATGCCAAGCGGGCCATCGCGCAGGGGGTACGTTTGGCGGGGGAAATTTAGACCCCTAAGTGTCGTGCTTGATACCTGCCAGCTCAGAGATTTAGTCACCCAGTTTGAGGCCGCTGTGAACCGTCCATGGGCGCTTGCTTTGGCATCCATGCCAAAAACATCCTCAAACCGGATGACCAAACCTCTAAGCTAAAAACCTCTAAG
>CAJXIK010000237.1 GCA_913054445.1 uncultured Bermanella sp. | reverse complement strand
GCATGCTGGTTGCTTGATCGGGATTGCAACTGGTGCATGCTGGTTGCTTGATCGGGATTGCAACTGGTGCATGCTGGTTGCTTGATCGGGATTGCAACTGGCGCATGCTGGTTGCTTGTTCGGGCACGGGGTGCCCTCGTACGAGGGCACCCCGTGCCCGAACACCCTCAGTGTAAACAACACCGCACAACCCTAAACAAACACCCGCTAAATAAAAAACCTAAACACACCAACTACTCAATAACTTATCCACGGATTTCTTGGGCGTCTTGCTCAGCTTTTTAATTTGTGAAAATGATAAATCGAATAGCCCGTAGCGTTCTGCTACATCCTCTAGCATGGCCATCCACACTTTGGCGGTCATCTGTGCGTCGTATAAGGCACGGTGATAGCCACCCGCGCTATGAATGCGGGCGTGCTTAACCAACTCACCGAGTTTATGGCTCTGGGCATCTTGGTAAATTCGGCGCGATAATAATAACGAGCAAGAAGGTTCACCGCTGTAGGTGCGACCGATGCGCTGTAATTCGGCATCTAAAAAACGTTTATCGAACGACGTATTGTGGGCCACCCAATTATCGGCGGCTAAAAAATCTGCAAAGCGCGCCATGACATTTTCACAAGAATCGGCATCGCTTAACATGTCATTGCTGATGCCGGTGTAGTCTGCGATGAAGCGGCTCACCTTAAAGCCAGGGTTCATTAATGCCTGAAACTCTTCTATTACCTCACCATCTTGTAAACGCACCGCGCCAATTTCGATGGCGCGGTCGCCCATGTCAGGGGATAAGCCTGTGGTTTCAAAATCCAAGATCACTAAGGTATCTGCGCGCATTGTATTTTCCAAATTGGGGCTGGGTTTTATTAAGAAAAGCGTCGGGCACGGGGTGCCCTCTTACTAGGTTTGCATGAGGCGGGCATGGGGTGCCCTCTTACTAGGTTCGTATGAGGCGGGCACGGGGTGCCCTCGTACAAGGTACCTGTTTCTTATGCGGGGCTGGCCAGATTCGTCAGCTCATGTTCAACAATTTTTGTCACTTTAACCTTGCAGCCACCACAACCGGTGGCGGCCTTAGTGGCCTGCTGAATATCCTCTAGGTTGCGGGCGCCCGCCTTGACCGCTTGGCTAATTGTCCCCTTTGCTACCTTATGACATAAACAAATCTTGGCGCTGTCGCCTAACTTGGCCGGGTCAAAGACCTTCTTGGCGGGAGCCGCTTTCTTACCCGCAGACTCCAGCTCAATCACCTTGCCAACCAAACTGCTACAGCCACCGCACCCGGTGGAGGCCTTAGTAGCCGCTTTGATATCGTCTAGGGTCTTGGCTCCGTCCTGTACCGCACGACGAATGGTGGCCTTGCTAACATCGTGACAGCCACACACACGCGCGTTGTCTGCCAAGGCCAGCGCCGGGTTCACTGCTGTTACCTCGTTTATGACGGGTAAGATCAGTGCCTCAGGTTGGGCAGGCAGAGCCGCCTTGGTTAACGCCATGTTCAGCAGGTGATCGTAATCGCTGGCATCCCCCACCAGCACCGCGCCAATGACCCGGGTCTTATCGGCACTGAGTACGATTTTCTTATACACGCCACGGTCACCGTCAAGATAACTGTAGCTAATCGCGCCTGGCACCCGACCCTGGCTATCCCCTATGGTGGCCACCTCCACCCCCAGCAGCTTGAGCTTAGTGCTGGTATGTGAACCTTTAAATTGGGCGTAACCACTCTGCGCAATGCTTTGTGCCGCGGCCTTGGCCATTAAGTAGCCCGGGGCCACGAGGCCAAAGACCTTGCCGTTCCAGGCGGCACATTCGCCCATGGCATAAATAGCAGGGTCGCTGCTTTGGCATAGGTTATTGATTTTAACCCCGCCGTTGGGGCCAAGCGCCAGCTCGCAATCACGCGCGAGGGCATCCCGTGGGCGAATACCGGCAGCGAAGACGATGAGGTCGCAGGCTAACACTGAGCCATCGGCAAATTCCAGCTGGTGAACACAGCCGTCGCCGGGAAGTATGCGCTGAGTGTTTTTATGGGTGTGTACCTGCACCCCCAGTTTTTCAATCTTGGCCTGCAACAAGGCCCCCCCAGCGGCATCGAGCTGCACCGCCATGAGTCGATCGGCAAATTCCAGCACATGGGTTTCTAGGCCTAGGTCATGCAAGGCTTTCGCGGCCTCTAGGCCCAGCAAGCCACCGCCCACCACCACGCCGACCTTACGGCCTTGGGCGCTAAGTTTAATGGCCTCTAGGTCTGCTATGGTGCGATACACATGGCAGTGCTCGCGATCATGGCCCACCACAGGGGGGACAAAGGCCGTGGAGCCGGTGGCCAGCACCAGTTTATCGTAGGCGAGGGTGTCGCCATCCTGGGTGAGGACGGTTTTGCGAGCACGGTCTATCTGGCTGGCCCGGCAGTTGAGCCTTAGCTGAATATTATGCTGGGCGAAGAAATCGTCACTCACTAGGCTTAATTCGTCTGCCCCCTTAGTGAAGTAGGAGGTGAGTTGCACGCGGTCGTAGGCGGCTCTGGGCTCCTCGCACAACACGCTAATCTCAAAATTTTCAGCCTGCTTGCTGGCCACGAGATGTTGCAGGAAGTGGTGACCCACCATGCCGTTGCCAATCACAATAATTTTTTGCTTATCTGTCAAAACGCACTCCGCTACCTCAGCTACTCGCTAACCTTGGCTGTCTTTAAATGGCGCGAATTTGACCATATATCCGTCATGGTTGCGAGCCTATTCCTGCCCGCTTTCACCACAAATAAGCTGGCAGGTGGGAAAATTCCAGCTTTAATGAATACATAGATACCCTAAATTACATGGCAAGCTGCCTATGGCTACCCCAATTCTTATCTGTGACGATTCAAGCTTCGCCCGCAAACAAATGGCCCGCGCCCTGCCCAAAGAATGGGCGGTGGATATCACCTTCGCCGAAAACGGTGAACTGGGCCTAGCCGCCATACGGGCGGGCAAGGGAGAGGTGGTATTTCTCGATCTAACCATGCCGGTACTGGATGGTTACGGCGTGCTGGAGGCCATCAAGGCCCAAGACTTACCTGCTATGGTGATCGTGGTCTCCGGTGACATACAACCCGAGGCACAGGAAAGGGTAAAGAAGCTGGGTGCCATGGACTTCATTAAAAAGCCCACCGACCATGAAAAAATCACTCAAGTCCTCATTCAATTTGGGATTCTTGAATCATGATGAACCCCTATCTCGCCACCACCTTATTGCACACGGTGACACTATGAGTGCCTTGCATGCCATAGAGCTGACCCTCAATGAAGAGCAGCGCGACTGCTACCAAGAGATCACCAATGTGGCCATGG
>CAJXIK010000236.1 GCA_913054445.1 uncultured Bermanella sp. | reverse complement strand
TTAAATTGGCAGAATTTAAATTTTTTACGCGCGAAGATCAATAACCACTAACGATGAACAAACAACATGACCTATAGGTTAGCACTCACCGTCGGCGAACCCGGCGGCATTGGCCCAGACTTAACCGTGATGCTTGCCCAGAGCCAGCACTCACACCAGATCATCGCCGTCTGTGATCCAGATTTACTGACGCGGCGCGCCCAACTATTGGGCAAAGAACTCACCGTTAAGATCTTTGATGGGCTTAATAAGCAACCGGCCAAGGCCGGTGAGATCTGGGTGCAGCCCATTAAACTGGCACAAATCGAAGTGCCAGGGGAGTTAAATAAGGCCAACAGCCAATATGTGTTAGCGACCCTGAGCCATGCCGCCCAAGGCTGTTTAGATGGCGTCTATCACGCCATGGTGACGGCACCGGTTCATAAGGGCATCATCAACGAGGCTGGCATTTCTTTCAGCGGCCACACCGAATTTTTAGAAGACTACACCCACAGCGAACGAGTGGTGATGATGCTGGCCACGCAAGGCCTAATGGTGGCCCTAGTGACCACCCACTTACCGCTTAAAGACGTGGCCGCCGCCATTACCGATAGCAGGCTCAAACAAATTATTAACGTCCTAGACAAAGACTTAAAACAATATTTTGCCCTCGACAACGCCAACATTCTCGTCTGTGGGCTCAACCCGCACGCCGGAGAAGGCGGCCACATGGGGCGCGAAGAAATAGACATCATCGAACCCTGCCTCGCGCAATTGCGTCAGCAGGGCATCACCCTCACGGGCCCACTGCCAGCCGATACCCTGTTCACCACTAAGGTATTGGCGCAAGGGGATGTGGTGCTGGCCATGTATCATGACCAGGGCTTACCCGTGTTAAAATTTAAGGGCTTCGGCCAAGCAGCCAACATCACCCTCGGGCTGCCCATTATTCGTACATCGGTAGACCACGGCACCGCCCTAGACTTAGTCGGCAGCGGCAAGGCAAACCCCGGCAGCCTAAAAACCGCCATAGATTACGCCCTGCACATGTCTGCCTGCCGCCAACAAACAGGAAAAAATTAATGAGCAGTCGCCACATGGGCCACCAAGCCCGTAAACGTTTTGGTCAAAACTTCTTGCACGACGACAACGTCATTCGCAACATAGTGAAAAGCATTCGCCCAAAAGTGGGTGAAAACATCGTCGAGATCGGCCCAGGTATGGGGGCCATCACCGAACAATTACTGGACGCCACCGAGGGTTACCTCAATGTGGTGGAGCTGGATCGGGACTTGATTCCAGGCCTCAATGTGAAGTTTTTTAATCACCCCGGCTTCAAGGTGCACGAGGCCGATGCCCTGCAATTTGACTTCGAAAAACTCAAGACCGATGAGCGCCCCCTGCGCATCGTGGGTAACCTGCCGTACAACATCTCTACGCCGCTTATTTTTCACTTATTAAGCTTTGCGGGCACCGTTAAAGACATGCACTTCATGCTGCAAAAAGAAGTGGTGCAGCGCATGGCGGCGGGGCCTGGGGAAAACAATTACGGGCGTTTATCGATCATGGCGCAGTATTTCTGCGATGTTCAGCATCTGTTTGATGTGGGCCCAGCTGCCTTCAAGCCTGCCCCTAAAGTAGACAGCGCCATCGTGCGCTTAGTGCCCTACCAAACGCTGCCGCATCCGGTTAAGGATCACCGTACCCTAGAAAATGTGGTGCGCACCAGTTTCTCCATGCGCCGCAAGACCCTGCGCAACAACCTGAAAAAAGTGATCTCCAGCGAGCAATTGGAAAAACTGGGCATAGACCCATCCTTGCGCCCTGAGCGCTTGGCCTTAGCCGACTTTGTGGCCATCAGCGACTATGTGTTTACCAACGCCAGCAACAAAGACGCCACGGATACGGAAAAAAATGCTTAAAGAAAATATTAGAGTGAGCGTTAAGACTCACTTCATGAAAAGCGAATCGCGGCCCGAGCAAAAACGCTTCGTTCACAGCTACACCATCACCATCCGCAACGATGGTGAACGGGCGGTGCAACTCATCAGCCGCCACTGGATCATCACCAACGGCGACACCCTTAAAACCCAAGAGGTCAGCGGGGAGGGTGTGGTGGGCCAACAGCCTAACATTCCACCGGGTAAATACTTCACCTACACCAGCGGCACTATGATGGAGTCTGCGCTGGGTATTATGCAGGGCAGTTACCGCATGCGCGATGCACAGGGCGAATATTTCGAGGTGGTCATCGAGCCCTTTACCCTCGCCGCCCCCCATCAATTAAATTAAATTTAAAAGAAGCCTATGCCAAGAACGTTTGCGGTGGGAGATCTTCAGGGGTGCTTAGAGCCACTGTTGCGCCTCTTAGAGCGAGTGAATTTCGATACCAGCAAGGACCAGCTATGGTGTGTGGGCGACTTAGTGAATCGCGGCCCAGACAGCTTAGGCACGTTGGAATTTTTGCACAGTATTCGCCATAGCATCAAGGTGGTGCTGGGCAATCATGACCTACACTTATTGGCGGTGGCCCATGGTGAAAAGAAATTTAAACACGACAACGACCTAAGCCGCATCCTCGCAAGCGAAAATGCCGACTCGTTACTAAACTGGTTACGCAAGCAACCGCTATTGCAATGGGATAAAGATAAAAAGCTGGCCATGTGCCACGCCGGTATTCCCCCCATGTGGGACCTAAAAACCGCCAAGGCGCTGTCCAAGGAGGTGCAGGTCGTATTGAAAAGTTCGCGCCACATTTACCTCTACCGTGCCATGTATGGCGATACCCCAGAGCGCTGGAGCGATGACTTAGCCGGCATGGAGCGACTACGTGTCATCATCAATTATTTTACCCGCATGCGTTTCTTAGGGGCCAACGGCGAACTCGATTTTGCCAACAAAGAAAAAACAAATAATGGCTCAGATTATTTTAAACCCTGGTTTAACTACCCCCATAAATTAAAGAAAACTCGCCTGCTGTTTGGCCACTGGGCCGCCTTGCAAGGCATGTTTGATCACCCGCAAATTACCGGCCTAGATACCGGCTGTGTGTGGGGCGGCCCCCTCACCCTGCTGCACATCGAAACCGGCAAGCGCTATAGCGCCCAGCTGTAATAATGTCCTGGAGATACACATGTTCAAACACATCAACATTCAACAACTGTGTGAGTTACGCGCCACTAAAACCGTCAACATTGCCGACACCCGCGACAGGCAAAGTTATGATGCTGGCCACATTAACCATGCCGTTCACTTAGACAACACAAGCCTCGCCCAGTTCGTAACGGATACCCCGTTTACACAACCCTTAGTGGTGTGTTGCTATCACGGCAACTCAAGCCAAGGGGCCGCTCAGTACTTGTCCGAGCAGGGCTTCAGTGAGGTTTACAG
>CAJXIK010000235.1 GCA_913054445.1 uncultured Bermanella sp. | reverse complement strand
ATCAGGCGGACTCCACAGATTGACCCCTGTGCTTATTTTAATGCGATTGCCCTGAATTCATTAGGAGAGGTGATGACGCGGGCGAGCACCCTTATTTATAGCATTAAGCCCACCCACATAGCGTTAATTTGTTCTTTCTCTGCTCTGCTGCTTTAAGGTTAGACTGTTAGGGACTATATATGGTCGAGGGGAAGGCAGTATGCAGGTCTCAAATGGTTTTTCGGCTCGCGCACTGGATCGGGCCCAGGCCAGTCAACAGACGCAAGCGCAGAATTTAAGCAGCGGCAAGCGCATTAACAGTGCCCAGGATGACGCTGCCGGTCTGGTAATTAGTACGGGTCTCGACACGCAACATCGCGCTCAGGGGGCCGCCTTACGCAACAGTCTCGATGGTGTCTCGCGGCTACAGGTGGAGGATGCCGCCTTGAGCAGCGTCGCTGAGGATTTACAGCGTATTCGTGAGTTAACGTTGCAGCAGCAAAACGGCATCTTCAACGAGGGCGACTCTCAAGCCCTGCAAGCAGAGATAGATCAGCGTCTCGAATCCATAGAGCAAGTTTTTAAGCACAGTGACTTTAATGGCCGAAGCCTGTTTGAACCTGCACAAGGCAATATTCAGAGCGGTGCCAACCCTGGCCAGTCCATCGCCATTAGCCATCAGGACTTGGCCGCACAATTTTCTGCTATGGGGGTGAGTGCTGGCGAGGATCTTGAACTCGACGCCCTAGATGAGGCCCTACAAGAGGTGTCTTCGCGTCGCAGTGAGCTAGGAGCCTTAGAGAGTCGCCTGCAAGGCAATGCCGAATTTTTGGCCTTGCGCAGCGAGTCGAATCAGTCTGCCAATAGCCGCATTCGCGACACCGACCTTGCGCAATCTGTGTCGCTAAAAACCAAGGCCGATGTCCAGTTTAAGGTGGCGGTTGCCGTGCAGGGGCAGGCCAACGCCAATCAACAGGATGTGCTGCGCTTGTTGAAGCCCTAGCCCGTCTTCGATATGAGCTGGATTCTATGGGCTATGGGCGGGTTTGCTAGGTTTTGACAGATTTTGATAGTAAGCGAGCCACCACATCCGGCTTACTAAACAAATAGCCCTGAATATAGTCGCAACCTAATTCTTGCAGGAAATGCCATTGGCCTGGAGTCTCTACCCCCTCGGCGATGGTTTTAAGGTGTAGGTGCTGGGCCAAGTTCACGATGGCAGACACGATGCCTTTGTCATCTTCATCATGTTCTAGGTGTTTTACGAAGGCCTGGTCCACCTTTAGGGTGTCGATGGGAAACTGCTTTAAATAACTTAACGACGAATAGCCGGTGCCAAAATCGTCTATGGCTAAGGCGAAGCCCATGTCTTTTAACTTTTTCATGATGGCGATGCTGTGATCAGCATTTTCCATGATTAGGCTTTCGGTAATCTCCAGTTCTATCTTGCTAGGGTCGGCCTGAGTTTGCTCTAGGGCGATTTTTAACTGCTGTAAGAAGTGGCGGTGTTGAAACTGCCGAGGGGATATATTAATGGCCAGTTGAATATCCTGTTTTTGCTCGCTGAACCGTTTGGCTTGGCGAAACCCTTCCTCGATGACCCACTGACCAATTTTAATGATTAAACCGGTTTGCTCGGCCACGGGTATAAAGACCCCAGGGCTGATGAGTCGGCCGTCATCACCCTGCCAACGAATTAACGCCTCGGCCCCCTTTATGTGGGTGGTTTGTGCGTCTACCTTGGCCTGGTAGTGCAGGGCAAATTGCTGTTTGTCTAGGGCGGTGCGCATTCCCGATTCTATGGGTAACCAGTGCTGTTCGGCGCTGTGTAACTGGGCATCATAGACCTCACAGCTGTCACCCTGGCGTTGGGCATGATTCAGAGCCGCGTTACCATGGGTGATGAGGCTGCGCGCATCTTCGCCATCTTGCGGATAGTGGCATATGCCCATGCTTAAATTTAAATAATACCTATGGTCCTGCACACACAGAGGGTCATCCATGGCATCTTGTATGGCCTGTGCCACCTCTAGGCTGATGGTGTGCTCTCGCCCGTTAATGATGACGCAGAAGGTCGATGCCTCTAGGCGGAACGTTTGCAGCTGTTCTTGGCGCAGGTCACACAGCTGCTGAAGGCGCTGCCCCATGTATTTAATGGTCAGGTCGCCAATATGATAACCCTGGCTGGCGGTGATGAGCTTAAAGCGATCTATGTCGATGAAGAGCACAGAGAATGCCTCGTTGTCTGCAATTTTTAGCTTGATGATCTCTTCAAATTGGCGGCGATTGGGTAGCCCAGTATGTACGTCGTGCTGCGCTTGGTATTTTAATTGAGCCTGGGCCTCGATGCGTTCGCTGACATCCTCCATGTACAGGTGGCAGCTGCCCAGATCTGGCAACAGCGATAAGCTGTAGTGAATGTGGCGATCACCAATGAGGGCATCAAAATTTAATTGCGATTGGTGCTGCCGTTGCCACGTTTTTAAGTTGCTAAAAAAATCAGAAGGTAAAATCTTGCCGATATTGCCTCTGTCGACCCCCATGCTGGTTAGCAGTTGCTGGCAGGCGGGGTTACTAAACAGTATCTCTCCTTGCCAGTTTAAATTAACCACTGGGTTGGGGTTACGTTCGGGGAACTTGGCCAAGGCCTTGCGTTTGGCGGTTTTCTTGATGTTTACCTGAGTGTAATAGCCCACCAATAGGGCGGCCAATATGATGAAGGCGGTGAAAGCGATCACCATATGAAATATGTTGCGAATTTGCTGCTGAGTCGATTTGGCCCCGGCCCAAACCTCTGCTTGAATGGTGTCGGTGAGCGAGATTAAAATCTTTTCGCTGGATTGGCCGATAAGGGTGAGCTTCGCCAGATTAATCCTAGCCTGATCCCAGTCTACCTGGTTGCTCCCCAAATTTTTATCTAGGGCATCACGCAACAGCGTAATTTCCCCGTACAGCTTTGGCAGGGTCATGACCTTGCCGGCAAAACTGTCGCTGATGTTGGCTAAGTAATGGTTAAATTCGTGCTCTCTGGCCATGATCTTGGGCCACACTAAGGGTCGATTGGTGGTGGTGTAATATTCATAGAGCAGGCGTTCGTGTTCGGTGAGCGCCGCCCGCAGGCGCTTAATGAGTGCCAGCCTCGGCAGCTGTACCGTCACCAAATTTTGGGTGGTGTGATTCACCATGTTGCCGGATTGGCTGATGACGTAAGACAGGATGATGCCCACCGTTAGCACGGTGATGAAGCTGATCCAGATGCGGGTGGATAGGGTGAGCAAGGGGCGATCCGCTGGTGATTTTCCTTATTTGAGCATAGTCAATAAATCCGCCCGTAGGAGGGTATTCAGGCAGGTATTAAAGCAGGGTAATGGCCACGACCTCTATGTTGGTTTGTTGCTTGG
>CAJXIK010000234.1 GCA_913054445.1 uncultured Bermanella sp. | reverse complement strand
ATATATGCCTATTCCTAGTGATGTAACTCGGCATCGAGCACATCTACTAATTCGGCCCAATCGGCGTCTTGGTCTCGTGCCTCTTTAATGAAGGTGGCTTGCGAGGCATTCCAAAAGCTGGCCTCTTCGATGCGCTGGGAGGGTTGCAGGCGGTGAGATGTCACAAAGGTCTCGATGCTTTTGGCATCGCTGTCTAAGCCTAGCTGGCTGAACAGAGTTGCCATAGTGCAGTGATTGCTGGTGTCCATGAGGGGGCTCCTAAAATTGGGCACGGCTGCCTATATTCTAGTGTAGACATAGAATGCCAATGGGGTAGGAGCAAAGCAAAATATATCCCGATCCTTATACCCGGTCCTTTAAGGGCTAGTTTGCAGGTAGTTGTCCAGCAACACGGTTTCCAAGGCCTGGGCGGCAGCCGACAGCGGGTAGCGTCGGCGAGTAATAATGCCCACATGCTGGCTTAAACCGGTGTGGCTCAATGGGCGGCACACCGCCCCCACTTCACGCATCTGCTGTTCACACAAGGCGGGCACAATGCTCACCCCCAGACCATTGGCCACCATGCGGCCAATGGTCACCAGCTGGTGAGCTTCTAAGGCCGGATTAAACGCCAACGCGTCCCTAGCCAGCGTGTCGCTGATGAGCTGACGCACCTGCGAGGGGGCCTGCAGGGTGATGAGTTCGTGCTCTATTAGTTGCCTAAGTTCGATGCTGGGCTGGGCCGCCAGCGGATGCTCTGGGGGTAATATCGCCATGAAGTGGTCGTTAAATAGGGGGGTGAATATGAGGTCGTCGTGGCTACCCGGGTTAAAACTCACCCCCACCTCGGCCTGTCCGGTGCGCACCATCCTCACCACCTCCTCGGCTATGACATCGTGTAGCGCCACCTTTACCTTAGGGTGCTGAGCCTTAAATTGCCGCAAGGCCGCAGGCAACAGGTTAGAAGCAAAGGAGGGCATGCTGGCGATGGTGATGTTGCCGGTGCGCAGGGAGAAGCGATTGTTGAGGTCTTGCAGGGCCGTGTCCCATTCATTTAACAGGCGCTGGGCGCTGGGGTAGAAGCTCTCCCCTTCAGGGGTAAGGGCAAAAGATCGGGTAGTGCGGGTAAGTAATTGCCCACCAACGGATTCCTCTAGGTTCTTGATGGCAATGCTCAGGGCGGGCTGCGAGAGGTGAATCTGGGCGGCCGCCTCGGCAAAACTGCGGGAGCGCACCACGGCCACAAAGGCCCTCACTTGCTTAAAAGTTACATTACTGATGTTTGTCATAGCGGCCCATTAATAAAAAACTCTTATTAAACTATCAATTTTTTCCAATTGATTAATATAAGGCTTTGTCACATGCTAATGAAGTCTTAATTTTAATAAAAACAAAGGAGTCAAAGCCATGTCTGGTTTTAATAAAGTAGTCGGCAGTTATGAAGAGGCCATGGCGGGCCTCGAAGACGGCATGACCATCATCGCCGGTGGGTTCGGCATCTGTGGTATCCCCGAGAACCTCATTAAAGAAATCAAAAAAAAGGGGACGAAAGAACTCACCGTCGTCTCTAATAACTGTGGCATAGACGGCTTTGGCTTGGGAATATTGTTGTTTGACCGCCAGATTAAAAAGATGGTGTCCTCCTACGTGGGTGAGAACAAGACATTCGAAGAGCAGTTATTGGCGGGTGAGCTAGAGGTCGAATTGACACCTCAGGGCACCCTAGCCGAAAAAATGCGTGCCGGTGGCGCGGGCATCCCGGCGTTTTACACCGCCACCGGTTATGGCACTCAAGTGGGTGAGGGCAAAGAGGTGAAAGAATTCAACGGCCGTAAATACATCCTAGAAGAGTCCATCACCGGTGACTTCGCCATCGTCAAAGCCTGGAAGGCCGACACCTATGGCAACCTAGTGTTTCGTCACACCGCCCAAAACTTCAACCCCATGGCCGCCACCGCAGGCAAGATTACCGTGGTCGAGGTGGAAGAAATCGTTGAGCCAGGTGAACTCGATCCTGCGCACATTCACACCCCAGGTATTTACGTGGACCGCCTTATCTTAGGCACCTTCGAAAAACGCATCGAACAACGCACTGTGCGCCAAGCTTAAGGAGCAGCAACATGGCTTTATCAAGAGATCAATTGGCCCAGCGCGTGGCCCGTGAAATGAAAGACGGCTACTACGTGAACCTAGGCATCGGCATCCCGACGCTGGTGGCTAACTACGTGCCCGCCGGCATGGAAGTGATGCTACAGTCGGAAAATGGCTTGCTCGGCATGGGGCCATTCCCCACCGAAGACGAAGTTGATGCCGACATGATCAACGCCGGTAAGCAAACCGTCACCGCCGCCACCGGTGCCTCTATATTTTCCTCGGCGGAATCCTTCGCCATGATTCGTGGCGGTCATGTGGACTTAACCGTACTGGGTGCCTTCGAGGTAGACGTGCAGGGCAACATCGCCTCGTACATGATTCCTGGCAAGTTAATCAAGGGCATGGGCGGCGCAATGGATTTGGTGGCCGGTGCCGACAACATCATCGTCACCATGACACACGCCTCTAAGCACGGTGAATCTAAGCTGTTGAACAAGTGTAGCCTGCCGTTAACCGGCGTTGGCTGCATCAAGAAAGTGGTGACCGACCTGGCCTTTATGGAGATCAAGGACGGTAAGTTCTGGTTGATCGAGCGCGCTCCGGGCGTATCGGTAGAAGAAATTGTCGCAAAAACGGCGGGTGAATTGATGGTGCCTAAAGACGTACCAGAAATGCAGTTTTAAGCGTTACTAAAAAGCGGGTTCACTCTGTGGGGCCCGCCTCGCTCACTTCTTTTTTGCCAGCTTGGCTTTTTCTTTGGCCGCCTCTTTAGCGCGCGCCGCCTCAAATTTCTCAAGACGCCTATCCCAGGTTCTAAAGCGTTTACGACAGTAAGCCTCAAATTCATCATAGTGCTGAAAATATAACTCACAGCCCTGATCGATGGGCACATCAAATTCACAGCCCCCAGTGCTGTGCTCGCGGCAAATCATCGGGCGGGTCTCATAGATGCCGCAGCGATTATCGGCTTGCAGGTGGCTGCAACGGCTCATGCTTAATAAATACCAGCCGTTGCCGTCTTTAAACACATGGATATTGTGGTGGGCAATCTGCCACAGCAGCACATCGAATGCTTGCATGGTGGTGGGGGTGTCTATCTGTTGGGTGATGTAAGAGCAGCACTGCGCGCTGCAAAAATCACACTTATTGGCGTCGTTGAGGTTTTCCATATCAATCCGCAGCGGCGGGGATTGTGCTGCTTGATGGTATTCCACTGCTGGCATGTTTAACCCTCGTGTGCGCAAAGCGGCGTAGTTTAATGGCCTTGCGTGTTCATGGCAAAGGGATGTTTGGTCATGAGCGGCCTATTATG
>CAJXIK010000233.1 GCA_913054445.1 uncultured Bermanella sp. | reverse complement strand
TGGTAGGCATAACCCACATCTAGGTAATCCGAGTATTTATAGAAGGGAATGCGCAGTCGTCCAAACTTAAACTTGGCCGAGTCGCCCACGTTAAAATCAAAGTAGGCCCAGTCATAATTGAGGGTAAAACCTGTGGTGGCATTACCTCGTGCCACGGTTTGGCCCACGAAGCGCAGGCCTTTTTGTATGTCGGCGGTCCATTGTAAGGCCACCCTAGATTCTTGCAGATTATCCACCGTGCGACCACCATAATCGCCGGCACTGTCGTCCTCAAGATCGATTCCCGTGACCACGGAGGCAAACCCGTTGAATTGTAATTCGGCTGCTGCGAAGGGAGGGGCCGCAAGCATGCAGAATGTCAGTGCCCATACAAAGTTATTGCGCATTTTCAATTCTCCTAACCAAGTTTATCTCTTGTAGTTAAGTCAGGGATAGACAATTCCGCAAGTCGTAATCATGATATTTTTAAGAGCTTTCATGAATGATATAAATAAAAATTATAATTCGAAGTCGCTTTATAGCTAGATGTGGAATTCATTTTGAGATAAGCCTATTGTTATTCATGACGGTTGTCGTTTGCTGTGCATGAGTGGGCAATAGGAGTGAACTGCTACACTAAACGTTAGCCAGCGGGTGTCGATGGTCTGGTAGATAAAATGATTGATAAATGGCTTGTAAGGTGAGTGTTTATGAAGGGAATCATGGCGCGTATATTAATAATAATGACCATGCTGGCAGCCGCTGCTGCGCAAGGGGTGCAACTGAAACTGGGGGTAGACCCGGTGACGTCACCCTCAATTATGAGAAGTGAACTGTCGCCACTGCTGAAATCCATGCGCGGGAAATACGCGCTATCTTATGTTCCCTCTAGTTCAATAGAGGAGACATTGCAGCAAGTTAAAAGCGGTGAAATTAACTGTGCCTATGCGAGCTTGGGGTATGCGCACCTGTTTCAGGCGTTAGGGTTTGTGCCGCTATTGGTAAGCAAGGAAGTGGTATATCAGTCCTTAATTGGCAAGCCCGAATTTGATTTTCCTGTGGATGAAAATAGCAGCGAACAAGATATCTATTATGGAAAAAACGACCTGTATGCTCAGTACCGCGTGCAGCAGGGCACGAAGAAATTTAAATGGGCAGCGAACCCCATTCCCAGTATGACGTCAGAAAATATAATCTTTAAGGTATTAAAGGAACCCGCGAGCTTAGGGATCATCATGGGGGATGAACTAGGTCTGTTGCATGAAACCATGCGCAGGCATATTAAAGTGTACGAAACTGAAGAAATTGGCCCCATTTATTTTCTAGTGGACAAAAATCTTTCGTTAAATATGGCTGAAATTAAAAAGGATTTCTTGGCGTTTCATAAGGGCTTTAAAGATGTCGATGGGCAGTATAACTATCTGAGTCTTTATTCGTTTAGTGAAAGTGTCAACGGAAAACTAAAAGGCAACCCTGGGTTTGAACGGTTTTTGAAACGTTTCCAGTAAGTTGGGGCTATTGCTTATTAACCAAACAATTCTTCTATCTCTTCATCCATATCAATAATCTCGCTGACCGCCATCTCGGGAGGAATGCCCACGCGTGTAAATGCCCCTATGTTGCTCCTGTCTAGTTTGGCAAGAGGGTGCTCGCTGTTGGCGTGGCTGTGCAGTACCGCCACCGTCACTAGGTCGGCGTAGTCCACTGTGTCTACCGTGCGTGCAAATTTTAAGTATTGGGACGGTACATTTTGCAGCGCCTTGGGAAACTGCCAGGCCTTCACTATGTGGTGGCCGATGATGGGGTGCAGCTTAGTGATGATCTTGTCGAGCACGAAGGCATCATTTAACAGGGCGTTGTTTTCTTCGGCATAAGCCAGTACCGGTAGCGCACCTATCTTGTGGATGAGCCCTCCCAGCATGGCTTGATCCGCCTGCAAACGGGTGTAGCGCTCGGCCAGCACATGGCACACAGAGGCCACCAGAGAGCTTTGCTGCCAGATCATGCGCATGCGTTTATCCACCACATCGCTGGTGGCTTGAAACATCTGCTCCATGGCCAAACCCATGGCTAAGTTGGAGGTGACGGTGATGCCCAAGCGGCCGATGGCGGTGGCGAGGTCGCTGACTTCGCTGGCGGTGCGCATGAGGGAACTGTTGGCGACCTTGACGATGCGGGCACTGAGACCGGCATCTTGGCTGATGAGCTTGGCCAGTTGAGGGATATCGGTGTTTGGGTCTTCGGCCACGTCGCGCACCCGCAGGCACACTTCGGG
This sequence comes from uncultured Bermanella sp., assembly GCA_913054445.1. GTDB lineage: Bacteria > Pseudomonadota > Gammaproteobacteria > Pseudomonadales > Oceanobacteraceae > Bermanella. The sequence goes on along the minus strand of CAJXIK010000233.1, from coordinate 1,159 downwards.
CAGGCTGGGCAGCACAAGGGTGTCGTCTTTGATTTGTTGGATTAAATCGTTGGCAACGGTTTCGATGAGGCTGGCCATGCACGCTCCCTAAAGCGTAAGCGCGGCTTACGCTGAGTGTTCTGTGATCTGATAGGGTAAGGATAGCAGCTCAACATGGGGGCCACTGGCGGAGTTCACAAAAAGCGAGTTTTGCCGATATTTATCTTCCAGCACCATGAGCGCCTCTATGGTCGTGCCATGTTGTACCCAATTTACGAGTTCTCCCACCGAACGGTCGTGGCCTGGGGTAAAGATGGCGTCGCCTGCGGTGAGCGCATCACAGTGTGAAATTGTGGCGCGGTACAGATGGCGTTTAAGCTTGCCCAAGTATTCCATGCGCGCCACAATTTCTTGCCCTGTATAGCAGCCCTTGCTAAAGCTCACGGCCCCAGTTTGCCCTAGGTTGAGCATCTGCGGGATGAACTTCTCGCTATTTTCGCGGCTAAGCTGTGCTAGGCCATGCTCGATGAGGTTTAGCGGCCAGGCGCTTGGGCTTGTAAGTGAGCACTTGCTAAGTAATGCCTGCACCACCTCTTCGGCCTGCTCAGGGTGAAGGTAAAGCTCGAAGCCCGCGGCGAAGGGCAGCTTGATGACATAACCCGCCGCCACGTTGGCCTGCGCGAACGCTACGTCGGGGCACTGCCCCAACACGTCTTGTAATATGTGCTGCGCATCCGGGCCTTTTATTGCCGTCAATACCATGGGGCTGGCGCGCATCTCAGACTTGAAAAACACCATGTATTTTTTTAGGTGGGCCTGAGTGCCCTGCGCCAGGGAATCGTGCAGGCTCATTAGGTAATGGTGTTCTGCCGTTTGCAGCAAGTTGAAATTGTTGATCATACGCCCCTTGGCGGTGCAGCACGCCCCTGGACGGTACTGCTTTGGGGTAACTTCATCGAGGTGGCAGGTGAACTGCCCCTGCATGAATTTAGCGCTATCTGGGCCGCTAATGCTCAGAACTTGACGGTCGCTAATAGGGTATAGGCCAGTTTGTTCGGCGGCGAGGGGGGTGGCAGCTTGGCGGTTAAGAAGCTCAGACCAGAAGTCAGACATGTAAAAGGGGCCTTAATGGTAATTCCGAGTATTTTACTGGGGATTAGCGTATTTGGTAAGTCGTGAT
>CAJXIK010000232.1 GCA_913054445.1 uncultured Bermanella sp. | reverse complement strand
CCGCTGCAGGCCATCTTCCATTCCCTGTTCAAACCCTATACAATACGCGCCCCATATCCACCACCTGCCTCTTGGCGGTTGGTAAACAAATGGCGAGTCATATTAAAACTCGCCCACAACACAGAAGGTACTGTCGTATGGTAGTTATCCGTTTAGCCCGTAGTGGCTCTAAAAAGCGTCCTTTTTATCACTTGTCTGTCGCTGATCAGCGTTTTCCTCGCGACGGTCGTTTCATCGAGCGTGTTGGTTTCTTTAACCCGGTTGCCCGTGGTTCTGAAGAAGCGCTGCGTGTGAACCTTGAGCGTGTTGAATACTGGATGAGCAAAGGCGCTCAGCCTAGCGATCGTGTTGCTAAGTTGCTTAAAGACGCTAAGAAAGCACAAGTAGCCGCTTAATTCTGTTTGCTAATAAGACGTACTTTGATGATTAAAACACCTGAAAATCTAGCCATTATTGGCAAAATAACCGGTGTCTATGGCATCAAAGGCTGGGTGAAAATCCACAGTGATACCCAGCCCATGGAGAATATATTCTCCTACGGTGATTGGCAGGTTTGTATGAACGGCCAATGGACCACCGTTAAAGTGCGCAGCTGGCGCCCTCATGGTAAGGGCATAGTGGCTGCACTGGACGATTGCCAAGATCGCACACTGGCGCAGAAGTACTGCCAGTGTGAGGTGGCCATTGCTCGCGAGTTGTTACCAACCGGCGAAGATGGCGAGTTTTATTATCATCAGCTAGATAATTTATTAGTGGTTACCGAAGATAACCAAGTATTGGGGCGAATTAGCCATCTGTTTAATACCGGGTCGAACGACGTCATGGTCGTGAAGCCTTGTAAAGACAGCATCGATGGCCGTGAGCGCTGGTTGCCTTATGCAGATCAGTACTTACAAGATATTAACCTCGAAGACGGCGTTATCAAAATAGATTGGGATCCGGAATTCTAATCATGCAGTTTGGTATAATCTCGATCTTTCCTGAGATGTTCCAGGCTCTGACCGAGCAGGGCGTAACCGGCCGTGCCGTGAGCAAGGGTTTGGTGTCGTTTGATGTGTGGAATCCTCGCGATTTCACCAGCGACCGCCACCGCACCGTAGACGATCGCCCTTATGGTGGTGGTCCGGGCATGTTGATGAAGGTGGCCCCGCTTGAGCAAGCAATTGCCGCGGCTAAGGCCAAATTAGGCCCCCAAAGCAAAGTGATTTATCTGTCTCCACAGGGTCGAAAACTCGATCAGGCAGGGGCAGAGGAGCTGGCAAGAGATTCAAATGCATCCTCTGAAGAGGGTGGTTTGATTTTCTTGGCAGGCCGCTACGAAGGCGTCGATGAGCGTTTGATTCAAGCGCATGTTGATGAAGAATGGTCCATTGGTGACTATGTTCTAAGTGGCGGTGAGCTGGCAGCCATGGTGATGATGGATTCCATTATTCGCCTGTTGCCAGGGGTGTTGGGGCACGAATTAAGCGCGGTGGAAGATTCTTTCACCGATGGCTTATTAGACTGCCCCCACTATACTCGACCGGAGGATTACAAAGGCGAGTGTGTACCCGATATTTTGCTAAGCGGTAATCACGCAAAGATTAAGCAATGGCGTCTTAAACAGGCGTTAGGGCGGACCTGGCAACGCAGGCCAGATCTGCTGGAGCAAAGAACGCTCAGCAAAACTGAGCAAGTTTTATTGCAAGAGTATAAGCGCGAAGTTCGAGGCGACACTTGAACCTATCCGCCATAACTAGGAGCTAGCCATGAGCAGCAAGAACAAGATTATCCAGGCCATCGAGTCTGCACAGTTACGTACTGATATCCCTGAATTCGGCGCCGGTGATACCGTTGTTGTACAGGTTAAAGTAAAAGAAGGCGATCGTTCGCGTCTACAGGCCTATGAAGGGGTTGTAATCGCCAAGAAGAGTCGCGGTCTTAACTCTGCTTTCATCGTTCGTAAGATTTCTAACGGTGTGGGTGTTGAGCGTACTTTCCAGACACACAGCCAGATGATCGACAGCGTTGAAGTTAAGCGTCGCGGTGCTGTACGTCAGGCCAAGATCTACTACTTGCGTGAGCGTAGTGGTCGTTCTGCACGTATCAAAGAGAAGTTGGTTCGCAAGTAATAACAGCATGTTATGTATGCCATTCTTGGCAGCGTGAACACAAAAGGGCCATTCGCAAGAATGGCCCTTTTTATTTGCAAGAAAGTAATGTGTGGCGCAGAGCTGGAACTCTTTTCTGGCATAATGCTCTAACATAAAAATGTGGGTCACTCGACACGACCCAATGGCACTTATTTAACATCACTGACAATGAAAAAAATGGGGATACTATTATGCGGGTTGTATTATTAATTGGTGCGCTGTTAGGAGCGTGTTTGGCGTTTAACAGTCAGGCGCAAGACGCTGCAAAGTTAAGTGTAGAAGAGCGTATCGCCACGGCTCTGCGCACTGCGCAGCCTAACCTCATCATGCAGAGTGCCACCCAAGTAGAGGGGCAGGCGTTGTACGAAGTGGAGCTCACCTCGGGAGAGGTGTTGTACAGCACGCCAGATGGCAAGTTTTTCATCTATGGTTCGCTGTTCGCAGCCAAGCAAGCAGGCCTTGTTAATCTAACCGCCAAGCGCGGCGATGCTAAGCGTCAAACGATGATGGCCGCGGTGAACGAAAAAGACATGGTGGTCTTCCAGAGCAAGGGCGAGCAGAAGGCGGTCATCAGCGTGTTCACCGATGTGGACTGTGGCTACTGCCGTAAGTTACACCGTGAGGTGCCTAAGCTTAACGAGCTGGGCATAACCGTGCGCTATCTGGCCTACCCTCGTGCCGGTGTCTACAGCGACAAGAACCGCACTCAGTACACCGGCTCTTACAAGAAATTAAAATCTGTATGGTGTGACGATGATCGTGCCGCAGCCATGAGCAAGGCCAAGGCCACCGGCTTCATCAAAGAGAACCTAGGCTGTGATGCCCCCATTGAGGCGCACCTAATGTTAGGTGAGCAGTTTGGTGTGCGTGGCACCCCAGCCCTCGTGTTCGATAGCGGTGAATTGGTGCCAGGCTACATGCCCGCCGATCAGCTGGCTAAAAAACTGGGCCTGTAATACGCCTAGTGGCGCCGGGGTTTCTGCCTTGGCGCCCCCTCCCCTTAATACGTTCAATCTCACCATGTACGAATCTCTCAATAATTGAGGCTTAGCGGCCACATAGGCTCAGCTTTGGTCTGGCGGGCATCCCATTGCCAGTATTAATCGATTTTTAATACTATGCCCCCTTATAAAACCCTAGGGCAATCGCATTAAAATTAAAGTCGTACCATTGCACTCCCCGCTAGCCTGAAATGGTGCTATTTCAGTTTGCGGCCGCCATGCTCTCATAATTAAATAGGATCCATGGAGGCTTCCTGAAGCATTCGACAATTGCATCCTGCATT
>CAJXIK010000231.1 GCA_913054445.1 uncultured Bermanella sp. | reverse complement strand
TCAACATAAGCGCTTAACCTAGTCTTTGTAAAAACTTTTAATGTATAAAAATAGCTTGCGGGCATCACTCTTGCCGCCCTTTGCTTGCACGTCTGGGTTAGCTTCTTTGAGTTTATTTTCTTTGCTGGCGTTACGAATGAGCTGGCGCAAGTGCTGAATGTCTGTCACCTTAAATTCGTCACAGAATTCATTTAATGCGTCGTTGCCTTGTTCGATGAGGCGTTCACGCCAGCGTTCTTGCTGATGCAATACGCGATTGAAAACAACACTGCTGGGGTCCATCTTATCCAACGCCAGCTGTACGGCCTCGAGGTCTTCGGTGCGCATAATCTTGCCGACATATTGCAGATGGCGGCGCTTGGCTTCGTTTTTCTTGAGGCGTGACCACTCTGCAATGGCGACCAGCATAGTGTCGCTGAGGGGGACGTTTACTAGCTGTTTCTTGGGGAGTTCACAGATGAATTTACCCAGGTCTTGCAGGGCGTGCATCTCTCGCTTTACCTGGGATTTACTGGGGCCCTGATATTCGTCTGCTAGTGGCTCGTTGTCGTTCATGGCAAAATCCAAAGTCGAGTTAAATTAAAGAATAAAATAAAGTTAAAAATAAAAGCTGGCGGCGAGCCCTAAGAAGGCAAAAAATCCCACCACATCGGTAATGGTGGTTAACAACACGCTGCCCGCCAGAGCAGGGTCGATCTTTAAGCGCTTTAACCAAATGGGCAGGAAGGCACCGGCCATCACTGCCACTATAAGATTGATGATAATGGCGGCGGCAATGATTAAGGATATCTTGAGGTCGTGAAACCAAAAATAGGTGGCGCTGGCTACCACGAGCCCCCACAGCACACCATTGCCAGCCCCCACTAAAAATTCACGGCTCAATAGCCAGCGCACGTTGCTGCCATCTATGTGCCCGACGGCCTGGCCACGTATCATCAGGGTTAGGGTTTGGCTGCCGGCGACACCACCCATGCTGGCCACGATGGGCATCAACACCGCCAACGCCACCACTTGTTCGATGGTGGCTTCAAAGAGACCGATGACGGCGCTGGCGAGGAATGCCGTGAGCAAATTAATACCGAGCCAGACGGCGCGACGACGGCTGGATTTTAAGGCGGGGGCAAAGGTGTCTTCGTCTTCATCTAGGCCCGCCATGCTCATGAGCGAGTGATCGGCATCTTCACGGATCACATCGACCACGTCATCTATGGTGATGCGGCCCAACAACTTACCGCTGGCGGGGTCTATTACCGGGGCCGAAATGAGATCGTGGCGCTCAAATAGGCGGGCCACCTCGGTGTCTTCCATGGTGGCATTAATGGTGATGATGTTGGTGCTCATGACTTCACGTACGGTGGCGTCGGTGTCGCTGACTAAAATCTTATTGATGGCCAGTGAGCCAATAAATTCATCGCGGCGGTTCACCACCAGCAGGCTGTCGGTCATCTCTGGCAAGCTGCGATGACGCCGTAAATACCTTAAGACCACCTCGAGGGTGATGTGTGGGCGTACGGTGACGGTGTCGGTGTTCATTAAGCCACCGGCGCTGTCTTCTGGGTAGGAGAGTGCCACTTCGATGCGGGCACGATCCTGGGCGTCCATGCTGGTGAGTACTTCTTGAGTGACGGTATTGGGCAGGTTTTGCAGTAGGTCGGCTACATCATCGGTGTCGAGTTCGCTCATGGCGTCGGCCATTTCCTGAGCGCTCATGCGGTTCATGACCCAGCTTTGCAGTTCGTCACTGAGGTTTTGTAACACCTCGCCTTCGTTGTGGTCATCGATCATGCCCCACAGCAGGTTACGTTCCTTAGGGGGGGAGGATTCTAGCAGGTGGGCAACATCGGCGGCTTGTAGGTCGTTGTTAAGAATTCGGCGCACTTGGGCAAGCGCGCCACTTTCCAGTGCCGCGCCTAAGTGTTTAAGCTTTTTTGATTGGTGTTCGCCCCTAGACATAACCTATCCTTTTTTCAGGGGCGCAATTGTAGCGCCAAAGGCAGAACGAGTGTAGTGTCTGGTCGTTAAAGTGTAGCCGAAGGGGCGATCTTATTCTCCTTCTTCGAAGCGATCGTCAATTAAATCTAGAACCGCTTGCATGGCGGGCCCCTCGTCTTGGCCATGGGCCTTAATGGTGAGGGTGCAACCTTGGCTGGCGGCCAGCATCATCACCGACATGATGCTCTTGCCATCTACTTCCTTACCATCGAAGGCAATCTTAATTTTACTGGAATAGGCGCTGGTGGTGGAAACCAGTTTGGCGGCGGCTCTTGCGTGCAAACCCAGTTTATTTATGATGGTGGCAGAGTCTTCAAGCATGTGGATATTTTTTGATAAGGGGTGAATACCTACCTTAGCGGTAGTGGGCTTGGCTGTCTAGGATAGGGCTGCGTGGCTTAGGGATTTAGCTCGCGGTGGCGCAGTTGAACATTGCCGTAGCTTTGCTGATAGTGCGTAAATAGCCGCTCGGCCATGTAAACGCTGCGATGTTGGCCGCCGGTGCAGCCGATGCTCACCGTCATGTAGGTACGATTATTCTGCTGAAACTGCGGTAGCCAGCTCCGTAAAAACTGGGATATATCGCCAAACATGGCATTGACCGTGTCTTCCTTACCGAGGAAATCCACAATCACGCCATCTTGGCCGGTAAATTGGCGCAACATGGGGTCCCAATAGGGGTTAGGCAGGCAGCGTACATCGAACACTAGGTCACTGTCTTTGGGGATACCGTGCTTGAAACCAAAGGATTCAAACAACAGTGACATCTCTTCACCCTGTTTCTGTACCACGCGCTGCTTGATGATGCTGCGTAGCTGGTGCATGGATAGATGAGTGGTATCCACATTTAGGTCGGCCATTTCCTTGATGTGTTGCAGTAAGTTGCCCTCTACCTTAATGGCCTCCAGCAGTGGAGTGTCTGGGCCGGTGAGCGGGTGTCTACGACGGGTGGCGCTAAAACGGGTGAGCAGGGTATCGGTATGGGCGTCTAGGTAGATAATTTCTACCTTACTCTGGCTACTTGTAAGCTGTTGAATGATCAGGGGGAAATTAGCTAGGTCGGTGGGAATGTTACGAGCATCTATGCTCACCGCCACATCTTGAATGGCTTGCTTTCCCTGCTGGAGTTGCGCGCTGAGGCTGGGCAGCAGGGCAACTGGCAGGTTGTCGATGCAGTAGAAACCTAGGTCTTCCAACACATTTAACGCGGTGCTCTTCCCAGAGCCGCTACGACCACTAATAATGACCAGTTTCATAATATCCCTTTAAGGCAAGATACGTTTGCCCGAGCCGCTACGATCACTAACAATGACGTATTACATAATACGCAGGTTCAACTTCGAAGTGCAGCAAAAAGATTCAGTGTTAAATTTGTGGAATCAGCCTGACCAACGTTGGATTTAGTGCTTTTTAGGTCGCCGTGGACTCATCCATGAGGGCTTGCCTCGGCATCCAT
>CAJXIK010000230.1 GCA_913054445.1 uncultured Bermanella sp. | reverse complement strand
TCAAGAAGAACACGGTCAACACATACAGAGCGGCTAATGAATGACGCTCGGTGGCGATATCTGCCAGTTTATGCGCCAGTGTCAATGGAATCTCACGCAAGAATGGCAATCCATAAACCACCAGCACCCCAGCTATATTATACATCAAATGCACCAAGGCTATTTGCAAACCCACAATGGCGCCAGGACCAGACAAGGCAGTGGCGGCCAACAAGCCTGTAATAGTGGTGCCTATATTGGCCCCCAAGGTAAACGGGTATATGTCTCTAGGTTTAAACACACCAGAACCCACCAGCGGCACCATCAAGCTGGTGGTGGTAGAAGAAGACTGCACCAATACAGTTACCACGGCACCGCTGGCGATACCCGTTACAGGACCGCGACCTATGGCACCGTGCAAAATTTTCTTGGCACGTCCCACCATCAAACCACGCAATACTCGGCCAATAATGGTAATTGAGGCAAAGATCGCCAAAACACCGATACCAATTAGAGTAATGGCACCTGCCATCTCGGGCAGCATATCCAGAAAGCTTTTAATCTCGGCAATCACAGGTTTCGTGAGGGGCTTAATAAAGTTAAAACCCTTCAAGCTCATGGACTCACCGTCCACCATCATGGCCGCTAACCAGGCACTGGCTTTTTCCAGGACATTGAAGAATATTTCGATGGGCAGAAAAATGATGACACACATGAGGTTAAAAAAGTCATGAACCGTGGCGGCAGCAAAGGCGCGGCGGAACTCAGATTTCTTACGTACATGGCCCAAACTCACTAGGGTGTTAGTAACCGTGGTGCCTATGTTGGCCCCCATCACCATAGGAATAGCCGCTTCTATGGGTAAGCCACCGGCTACCAAGCCTACAATAACAGATGTCACAGTACTGGAGCTTTGCACCAGTGCGGTGGCCAGAATACCGATCAGTAAGGCCAGAAACGGGTTGGTGGCAAAGGCGAACAATTCCCTGGCGCCGGCCGAGCCCCCGGAGGCCTCTTTAAAACCGGCTCCCACCATGCCTACCGATAACAAGATGGCGTAAACACCCGCAAGCAATAATAGCCAACTAACAATATTCTTTTGGATAGAGTTAGTCTGCTGCTCAGTTGATTGAGTCATGCATAAAACCTTTCATGAAATTTTGGCGAATTTTAAACACAGATTTTTAATTAGTACAGAAAAAAAGCCCATAAAAACAGAGAAAAACCGCTATTTTTTTGCGAACGAATGTGTAGACCTATTGCGACTGCCCCACGGTTTCCAGCACATTAAACTCCATGCTGCCGACGGACAGGATTAATCACCACTCCTAACCCTTGCCACGCTGTCTTGCCAACCCAGATACAACCTCTCTCTTTGCTCAGCTGACATCTGCGGCACAAAGGTCTGCGGTGACTGCCATAACCCACTAAGCTGCTGCAAGTCTGTGTAGATTCCCGCCGTCAAACCGGCTAGGTAGGCCGCCCCCAGCGCCGAGGTTTCGGTGATGGCCGCCCGCTGAATCGGCAAGTTTAAGATGTCTGCCAAGAACTGCATGAGCCAATCATTCACCACCATGCCGCCATCGACCCGCAAGCCCGATAGCAGCAGCTTGTCACGGGCCATGGCTTGCAGCAGATCACGGCTCTGATAACACACCGACTGCAAACCGGCGGTGACCATCTCGGCGCGGCCGCTGTCTCGGGTGAGACCCAGAATGGCCGCGCGCGCATCGGGGTCCCAGTAAGGCGCGCCTAGGCCGGTGAAGGCGGGCACTAGGTACACAGAGTTATCGGCCCCCACCGCCTGGGCGAGGGCCACGCTGTCGCTGGCATCTTTAATGAGCTGAGGGCCATCCCTAAGCCATTGCAGGGTGGCCCCCGCCATGAAGATGCTGCCCTCTAATGCGTAGTGCGTAATCCCCCCCACAGAATAGGCCACCGTGGTCAGCAACCGGTGCTGACTCTTGCGTGGCTTAGGGCCGGTATTGAGCATCATGAAACAACCGGTGCCGTAGGTGCTCTTGGCCATGCCCTCGCTGAAACAGGCCTGACCGATGAGAGCCGCCTGTTGATCGCCGGCCATGCCACCGATCATGATAGGGCCACCCAATATGTCATCATGGATCACCCCAAATTCGTGGCTGTTGGCTTCGATGCTGGGCAACATGCGGCGTGGAATATCAAACAAGGCCAGCAGGCTAGGGTCCCATTGCTGGTCATGAATATTGCACAGCAGAGTGCGCGCGGCGTTGGTGATGTCGGTCTTGTGTTGACCCGTTAATTTCCACAACAAAAAACTGTCGATGGTGCCAAACAGTAGTTGACCGGCCTCTGCTTGCTCGCGAGCACCGGCGACGTTGTCGAGAATCCACCTGAGCTTAGTGGCCGAAAAATACGGGTCTAGCAGCAAACCGGTCTTATCATTCACCGCCTGTTCCCGCCCCTGCGCCTTAAGCTCACGGCAATAATCTGCGCTGCGCCGATCCTGCCAAACGATAGCGTTATAGATGGCCTGGCCGCTGTCTTTGTCCCACACTACGGTGGTCTCGCGCTGATTGCTGATGCCCATGGCAGCGATGTCGCGGGCGCTTAGCTGCGCCTCGGCGAGGGCCTCGCGGCACACCTGCAAGACCGATTGGTAAATTTCTTGCGGGTCGTGCTCCACCCAACCGTCTTGTGGGAAATGCTGAGTAAACGCCTGCTGGGCCTGCACCAGAATTTTGCCGCCACGATCAAAGATGATGGCACGGGTACTGGTGGTGCCTTGATCGACTGCCATTAGGTAATGAGCCATAGCGCCCCTGTGATGGTTATTGTGGGAATCTAGCATGGGTCACTGTAAACCCTAACCCCGCATAAACTTTTTGTAAAATAACGGCCAACACTGGGGACACAGCCTGCGCCACTGGGCTATGCTGAGGCAGTGTCAAAAATAATAACGAGGTAAGCCAGTGTCATCATTTTTTATCATTACCATCATGGCAGACGACCGCCCCGGCCTAGTGGAAACCCTGTCCAGCATCATCAGCGAGCACCAGGGTAACTGGCTAGAGAGTCGCCTCACCCACTTAGCAGGCAAGTTTGCCGGTATCGTCCATTTGCAGGTGGGCAAGAGCCATGTGGAGGCCCTGCGCCAAGCTCTGCAAGCTCTGCAACAACAAGGCTGGGTCATTAATATCGAGCACAGCCAAGTGCAAGAAATCGGCACCCACACTCCCACCCAGATGCAGCTAAATATTGTCGGCAACGATCGCCCCGGCATCATCAAGGAAATTTCTCAGGTGCTCAGCAAGCTCGGGGTCAACGTACTGGATCTAGCCACCCACTTCGAAAGCGCCGCCATGAGCGCCGAAGCCTTGTTTAACACGCAGGCAAGGGTGCAATTACCCGAGCGGCTCGATGAAGATGAATTACGCGACCAACTCGAAAACCTAAGCAACGACCTAATGGTGGAGGTTAAGCGCCTCACCAACG
>CAJXIK010000229.1 GCA_913054445.1 uncultured Bermanella sp. | reverse complement strand
CGCAAGCAGGTTATGAAGTACCTGACGGGTTACTAGGGGGCTGCCCTGCTTTACCCTCCATTATGTTAACTGCTCGAGAATAGCGCCTCGAGCAGAACTAACACCCTTCCCAGCTGGCAGAATAGTGACATTATTCACGGCAACTAGCCTCCCAAGCACCTATCCATGATCGTTTATGTGAATCATTTATAACATTTATGCCCTAACATCATAATGAATAATGAGCGATATTCACGTCATTATTTTTTCGTGACCCAGGAGACACTAAGTGGATTTATCGCTTACTCAAGAACAGTTAATGATTCAAGATACCGCGCGCCAATTCGCACAGAGCGAATTAGCAGCCAACGCAGCACTGCTGGACCAATATAAAGGGCATGATGCCTTCGTTAGTAACCTCAAGCAATTGGCACAACTAGGCTTCATGGGCTTAAACGTGGAAGCAAAATACGGCGGCACGGAAGCCGGTGTGGTGGCCTTCAGTTGCGCCCTCACCGAACTCGCTAAGGGCTGTGCCTCAACCGCGGTGACCATCTCGGTGACCAACTTGGCGGCCGAAATCATTCAGGCAGTGGGCAGCGAAGCACAAAAAGAAAAGTACATTAATAAGATATGCAGTGGCGAATATGTGGCGGCGGGCTTTTGTTTAACCGAGAGCGGTGCCGGTTCAGATCCCTCTGGCATGCGCACTCGCGCGGTTAAAAAGGGGGATAACTGGGTCCTTAACGGCAGCAAGTTGTTCATCACCAGCGCCGAATACGCCAACCTATTTGTGGTGTGGGCGGTGACCGATCCAGACGCACCCAAAGGCCGTGGCATCTCTTGCTTCTTAGTGGAAGCAGATACCCCAGGGCTAAGCATCAGCAAGCGCGAAGAAAAAATGGGGCAGCGTGGTTCGGCCACCAACTCCGTGGATTTCGAAGATTGCGTTATTCCCGCCGATGCTTTGATGGGGCAGGAAGGAGAAGGCTTCAAGGTGGCGGTAGGTGAATTGGCCGGTGGCCGTATTGGCGTGGGTTCTTTGGCGTTGGGCATCGGCCAGGCGGCCATGGATTACGCTAAAAATTACCTAGGTGAGCGCGAGCAGTTTGGTAAGAAAATTGCGCAATTCCAAGGGTTACAGTGGATGCTAGCCGACCGTTATACCGAACTAGAAGCGGCCCGTTTATTATTAATGCAGGCGGCTCACAACAAAGAGTTGGGCTTGGATTATGGCCGTTCGGCCTCTATGGCTAAAGTATTCGCCACCGAAAAAGCCAACGATGCCTGCTATAGTGCGGTGCAGATGATGGGCGGCATGGGCTACATTCAAGAGTGTCCGCTAGAGCGTCTGACGCGTGATGTGCGGGTGACCACTATCTATGAGGGCACCAGCGAAATCCAACGAGTGATCATTGCGCGTGACCTGTTAAAAGATATCGTTTAAAAAATATCGTTTTAAAAAATAAAAACTTATTGCTAAGGAAATTATTATGAACATCGAAAATAAAGTTGCCATCGTCACGGGTGGTTGTTCTGGTCTAGGTAACGCTACTGTACAGAGCCTCGCTGCTAAGGGTGTTAAGGTTGCTATCTTTGACATCAATGATGAGCAGGGTGCCGCCATCGTTAATGAATTGGGCAGCGACAAGGCCATGTTCGAAAAAGTAGACGTGCGCAACGCGCAATCGGTAGAAGATGCGGTAGCCCGTGTGGTCGAAAAATTTGGTGCGCTGCATATCTGTGTGAACTGTGCGGGCATCGGCCCAGCCAAGCGTACCCTAGACCGCGAAGGCAATGCCATGCCGTTGGAAAACTTCAGCAACGTCATTGAGATTAACTTAATCGGTACCTTCAACGTGGCTCGCGTAGCGGCCTCGGCCATGTCTAAGAACGAACCTATTGGTGAAGCACTGGAGCGTGGCGTTATCATCAACACCGCCTCTGTGGCCGGTTATGAAGGGCAAGTGGGTCAGGCCGGTTACGCCGCCAGTAAGGGAGGCATCTTGGCCTTGAACTTACCTATGGCACGCGACCTAGCGCCACTGGGCATCCGCGTTAACGCCATCGCCCCAGGCACTATGGGTACTCCTATGTTGTTGGGCATGCCACAAAACGTACAAGACAGTTTGGTCAACGACATTCAATTTCCTAAGCGTCTGGGTCTGCCTAGCGAATTTGGTTCGTTGGCGGCACACATTGCCGAAAACGCTTACATCAATGGCGAAAGCATTCGCATCGATGGCGCTTTGCGCATGCAAGCAAAATAATAAAAATATTGTAATAAATTCTCCTGGGGCGCAAACCCTGGGGGAATACTTCGTCCTATCTGCGTACCCCCTCCCCACCTAAGGTTCCTTAAGCATGAATAATCGACCGCTCGCGAGTTTAAAAATTCTGGATTTTTCCACGTTATTGCCTGGCCCCTACGCCACTTTAATGTTGGCCGACATGGGCGCGGAAGTGCTGCGGGTTGAATCCCCCACCCGTCCCGATTTGGTGAAAAGCCTGCCTCCCACCATAGACGGTAACTCGGCGGCTCACCATTATTTAAATCGTAACAAGCAATCTTTGGCGTTGGATTTAAAGCAGAGCGAAGCGGTTGAGATGGTTAAGAAACTCATTGGCGAATACGATATCGTGGTGGAACAGTTTCGCCCCGGTGTCATGGCACGCTTGGGGTTAGATTATCAAACCCTAAAAGCCATCAACCCCAAGTTGATCTACTGCTCTATTACGGGCTACGGGCAAACCGGCCCTTACCAAAACCGCGCCGGTCATGACTTAAATTACTTGGCCATCGCCGGAGCGTCTTCTTATACCGGACGTAAAGAGTCCGGGCCGTTACCCTTGGGTGTGCAGCTGGCCGATGTGGCCGGTGGCAGTCATCACGCGGTGATGGGCATCTTGGCCGCACACATTCAGCGTCAACACTCTGGTATTGGCCAGCACATCGACATCAGCATGACCGATGCGGCCTTCGCATTGAATGGCATGTCTGGAGCGGGTTCGTTGGCCAGTGGGGAAGACAGTCAGGCCGAGCAAGATTGGTTAAACGGTGGCAGCTTCTACGACTACTACGAAACCAAGGACGGCCGCTACTTATCTGTGGCTGGACTAGAGCCTGCCTTCGTCAAAAACCTAGCCGATACCTTGGATGAGCCCAAGTTATTAAAGCTGGTTAACATGATGGATACCGATATGCAGCAAGAGCTAAAAGCATTGCTGAAGGGGCGCTTTGCCGAGCATACCTTCGACTACTGGTGTGAGGTTTTCGCCGATCGAGATTGCTGTGTGGAGCCTATGCTAACCATTAATGAGTCGGCCAATCACCCCCACATGCAGGCCAGAGAGATGGTGATTAATTATCAAACCGATAAGCAATCTACCATTAGGCAGGCCGCTTGCCCCATTAAGTTTTCAGCTTCAAAGCAGAGTACGCCGACGGTGGCTCCGGCCACGGGTGAGCACAACCAGCAAGTGTTAGAGCGCCTGCAATAACGCACTAACG
>CAJXIK010000228.1 GCA_913054445.1 uncultured Bermanella sp. | reverse complement strand
ACAACAACAACCAGTGGGCACACACAGCCTGAAGGTGAATCAACGACCCTACCTGTTCGCTGCGGTGACCTTAAACCTAGCCTACGACGGCGCACATCAGTTTCAGGTCATGGCGCTCAGCACCCGCGCGGGCATAAGCCAACGCACCACTCGTTTAATGGTGCGCCTCATATTCATTAGCGCGTTAATTGTGTTACTGACAAGCCTCGCCATGTACTTACTGGTGCGCATTAAGCTGCGCGATCCGCTGCATGCTTTGTTACATGGGGTGCAGGAAATCCAGCAGGGTAAGCAAGACGTGCGGGTAAATATCCACTCGCAAAATGAATTCACCACATTAGGTGAAGCATTCAACAAGATGGTCCGAGACATTCAGGACACCGCCCTCAAGCTGCACCAGGCCAATGACACCCTCGAACAAAAAGTAGAGGCGCGCACTCAGGAGCTGGCCAATGCCCAGCAGCAACTCATCATGGCCGAGAAAATGGCCTCGTTAGGGCAGCTGGTGGCTGGCATCGCCCATGAAATTAACACGCCTCTGGGCAACTCCATCACCGCCCTGTCGTTCATTCATGATTCGCAAAAAAAAGTGAAGAAACTGTTTGATAGCAAGGCGCTCACCAGCAGCGACTTTGGCCAGTTTTTACAAGACAGCGACGAGTCCATGTCGCTCATGGAGACCAACCTGCGCAAGACCAGCGAGCTGGTGAAGACCTTCAAGAATGTGGCGGTGAATCAATCGCTGGAAGAGCTGGTCGAGTTTTCTGTTGGCGAGCACGTGCAGGAGGTGATGCTAACCCTAAGGCCGCAGCTGAAGAAGACCCAGATCGAAGTAAGTTTTGATATCGATGATCAACTGGTCATCACGAGCTACCCGAGTGCCTATTACCACATATTCAGTAATATGATCATGAATAGCTTAAAACATGCCTTCGTGGATAACAAAGGGCACATCCAGCTGCACATTCACGTTGCGGGGGACAGGCTCATGGTGGTGTACGAGGATGATGGCCTAGGCATAGAACCCGAGGTGCTCAAGCGAATCTTTGACCCTTTCTATACCACTAAGCGTGGCGAGGGGGGCACCGGCCTCGGCTTATACATGACCTACAATATCGTGACCCAGCAGCTGGACGGCGAGATAGAGGCACACAGCACGCTGGGGGTGGGCACGCGTTTTAATCTTTGCCTACCGCTGCTGATTAAAGACAGTCCTGAACATCATAAAAACTTTTCGGTTTAGTGTGGCATTCAAGTAATCAGCGAGCTTAGGACTCTAGCCCGCCAGCTTAGAGGTTTAGTGCTTCTATTTAAGGTCGCCGTACATCCATCCCTGGAGGCTTAGCTTTGGCATCCATGCCAAAGAACTCCTCAAATAGAAGCACTAACCCTCTAAGCTAAGTTATTTTAGCGGTACGGCTATGATGTTTCTTTTCTTTGGCAACCGAACTGGATTGGCTTACTATCTGGATTACTCGGCAGTTAATTGTTGGCTGAGTTCTTCCAGCTCTTCCAGTTTTTCCATCCAGCTTTCTTCTATCTCGGCCAATTTCTGAGTGCATTGTGCTTGCTCGGCGAGCACGGCTTGCAGCTGATCTTTTTGCCCTGCCTCGTAGAGACCAGTGTCGGCCAGCCGTTGTTCTTGCAGATCGAGCTGGGCCTGTACTTCTTCCAGCTGGGCCTCTAGCTTGTCCACCGCCTTCTTGAGAGGGCTCACCTGGCGACGAATCTCTGCCTCACGGCGTTTCTTGTCTTTTTTCGATTCAGCACTGCCTTGCACGGCACTGGGTGCAGATGCCATATCCACTAGCTGGCTCTGTTTGATGAAGGCGCGGTAGTCCTCTAGGTCACCGTCGAAGTCGCTGACGCGGCCGTCGTGTACCAGCCAAAATTGTTCCACGGTGTTGGCCAACAGGTGACGGTCGTGACTCACCACCAGTATCGCCCCCTCATAATTTTGCAAGGCCAGCGTGAGGGCGTGGCGCATGTCTAGGTCTAGGTGGTTGGTGGGCTCATCGAGAATTAACAAGTTGGGTTTTAACCAAGCGATGCGGGCCAATGCTAGACGCGCCAGTTCGCCACCGGAAAAAGATTCACAGGTATCCACCGCCATGTCGCCATTAAAACCAAAGCCTCCCAAAAAGTTACGCACCTGTTGTTCGGATGCCCCCGCCTTTAACTGCTGCAAGTGCCGAATGGGGGAGATGTCCAGCTCTAACTCATCGACCTGGTGCTGAGCAAAGTATCCCACCGCTAGGTATTCGCCAGCATGATGGTCGCCACTTAACGGTGACAGCTGACCTATGATGGCTTTTATCAAGGTGGACTTACCGGCACCATTGGCCCCCAGCAAGCCCACGCGATCACCTGGCCGCACACTGAACTTAACCTGCTCTAGCAAGGCCGCCTGTCCATAGCCGATGCTCACATCGCGGAAACTCATGAGCGGGTCGCTGTGCTTGTCGGCGTTGGGAAATTGAAATTGGAATTCGCTGTCCACATGAGCGGCGGCAATCACCTCCATGCGTTCTAATGCCTTGATACGGCTCTGCGCCTGCTTGGCCTTACTGGCCTTAGCCTTGAAGCGGGTGATGAAGCTTTCGATGTGTTTGATCTGTTCCTGCTGCTGTTCATACAGAGACTGCTGCTGCGCCAAACGTTCGGCCCGACGCCGCTCGAAGGCCGCATAATTGCCTGTGTATAAGTCCATCTTTTGCTGATGTAGGTGAATGATGCCGTTGCTGACGCTGTCGATAAAATCCCGATCGTGGCTGATTAACAATAAGGTGCCGCGATATTTCTGTAAGAAGGATTCCAGCCACAGGGCCGCATCCAGATCTAGGTGGTTAGTGGGTTCATCGAGCAAGAGTAAGTCGCTGGGCATGATCAATGCCTTAGCCAGGTTTAAGCGCATGCGCCAGCCACCACTAAAGGCGCTCACTGGGTCATCCACCTGCGCCGCCTTAAAACCCAACCCGGCCAGCATCATCTTGCCCAGCTGCGGCACCTCATAGCCGTGAATGAGTTCGAACTCGCCATGCAAACCGGCCAGAGCCATGTCGTCTTGGGTTTGTTCGGCGACCCGCATTTTTTCTTGAATAGCACGAAAGGCCTGATGGCCATCCAACACATAATCCAGCGCGCTCTGCGATGAGGCCGCCACCTCCTGCGCCATGTGCGCTATGCGCCAGTTTTTAGGCATGCTCAACTCCCCCTGATCGAGGGGCAGCTCGCCTAAAATTAATTTAAAGAGGGTGGATTTACCCGCGCCATTGGCCCCCACTATGGCCAGATTATGGCCGTCGTGTACGGTCAGATCTGCTTGTTTAAAAATTTCTTTGGAGCCTAGGTTCAGGTTTACCTGCTGCAGACGTATCATCTTGGTACTTCACAAATTACAAGGGAGGGGGCGGTGGTGACAGACAACCCACGCACCGAGCATGATGCCACAAAAGCAGGGGATAACCCATTGTGGATCTATGCCGTTCGGCAATATCGAGAAGAAGGCTGCGCCCAATTTTTACTGGAGGC
>CAJXIK010000227.1 GCA_913054445.1 uncultured Bermanella sp. | reverse complement strand
AGCGACACATTTCGAGCAATAAAAAAGGAGCCAGCAGGCTCCTTTTTTTCATCTAAATAACCGCTAACGTCTACGCCAGTTTATCAGATGCCACGCGATAGTTAGGGTCTTCAATCACATCCACTTCCACCATGTCACCGGCCGTACTCAGCAGGTTACGACATTCAGGGCTCAAGTGCTTGAGGCTTAGGTTCTTACCCAGCTTCTTATAACGCTCGGCCAGAGTATCGATGATTTCCAAACCAGAATGATCCGCCACACGAGAATATTTAAACTCAATCACCACGTTATCTGGGTCGTTAGCTGGGTCAAACAACTCTAAGAAATAGCTGGAAGAACCAAAGAACAAGGGGCCGTGCAGCTCGTATACTTTAACGTCCCCTTCTTCTTTAATATTCACACGAATGTGTTGCGCGTGTTTCCAAGCAAATACCAGGGCAGACACGATCACCCCAGTGATCACCGCAATGGCCAAGTCGGTGGCCACCGTCACGCCACTCACTAAGATCAATACAAACGCATCGGATTTAGGAATCTTCTTCAGGATGCGGAAGCTCGACCACTCGAAGGTTCCCAGCACCACCATCATCATCACGCCCACTAAGGCCGCCAGTGGAATCTGCGAGATGATGCCCGAACCAAACAGAATAAACATAAGCAAGGCCACCGCGGCGGTGATGCCCGACAAGCGGCCACGGCCACCGGAGTTAATGTTAATCATCGACTGGCCAATCATGGCGCAACCGCCCATGCCACCAAAGAAGCCGTTTACCGTGTTGGATGCGCCTTGGGCGACACACTCACGGTTGCCCTGACCACGGGTCTGGGTAAGCTCGTCAATGAGGGTGAGGGTTAACAACGACTCAATCAAGCCGACGCCTGCCAGTATCACGCTGTAAGGCAAGATGATCCACAGGGTCTCTAGGGTGAAGGGCACCTCTGGAATACTAAACTGTGGCAAGCCACCGGCGATGTCGGCCACGTCGCCCACGGTACGGGTGTCTAAGCCCAAGAAAATAACGGCGAGGGTGACACCAACAATGGCCACTAAAGCCGAGGGAATCGCCTTGGTGAGCTTGGGTAAAAAGTGAATCACCGCCATGGTGATGGCCACCAGCGCCAGCATCACTAACATGCTGTTGCCTTCTAACCAGGCCAAGGTGCCAGCATCATCTATAAACTTAAACTGCCCCAATTGGCTGAGGAATATCACGATGGCGAGGCCGTTTACAAAGCCCAGCATCACCGGTTGCGGTACTAGGCGAATAAACTTGCCGAGCTTAAAGAAGCCAAATGCCATCTGTATAAGGCCGGTGAGCACCACTGCGGCAAACAAGTACTGCACCCCCTGTTGAGCAACCAGTGCCACCATCACCACCGCCATGGCACCGGTGGCACCACTGATCATGCCTGGGCGACCACCAAAAATAGAGGTGATAATGCCCACCATGAAGGCGGCGTATAGGCCCACCAGCGGGTTGACGCCCGCCACGAAGGCAAAGGCGACGGCTTCGGGAATTAATGCTAGGGCAACGGTGAGCCCGGACAATATGTCATTTTTTGGATTTTCTGTGGTCTTACCGATGAGATTAAACATCTGGTCCTCGCTTGAATTCTGCGTGTCCCCACGGAAAATGGGGCGCGTAGCGTACCTAAAAAAACGGACAATAACCAGTTAGTATAAAAGTTGCACTGCCTTTTTAAGCCGTCTAGGCAGGTGTCCCACAGCCCGCATGTGCGAGTTTAAACTTTCACTGGGTGCTTAAGTAACTTGCGTTGCAGGGTGCGCCGATGCATGCCCAGCTCGCGCGCGCTGGCCGACACATTACCGGCATTTTTTTGCAGGGTTTGAGAAATCAGCTCCCATTCTAGACGCTTGGCCGAGGTCGGCTGTTGCGCTTCACTGACCTTTAACATCCCCGCCTCGTCATCGCCAAAGGCCGCCAGCAGCTGGTCGGCATCGGCAGGTTTGCACAAATACTGATGGGCTCCCAGCTTGATGGCATCCACCGCGGTGGCGATGCTGGCATAGGCGGTGAGCATCACGATGCGGCTGTGGGGGGCCAATGCCTTGAGTTGCGGTATGAGCAGCAGGCCGGTTTCTTGGCTGAGCTTTAAGTCTAAGGAAATATGGCTGGGCGGGGTTTGCCTGCACAGCTGTAAAGCCTGTTCGCCACAGAGTGCCGTGTCCACCGTGAAGCCCCGGCGCACCATAGCGCGCGCGAGCACCATGAGCAGGGTGCTGTCATCGTCGACGATGAGCAAATGTTGTTGGCCATCATGCTTCATTAAAGGGAATCTCGATAACCGTGAGGCAACCCTGCGCTTGATTGCAAAGGGTCACGTTGCCCCCTAGGCGCTGAATGCTGCTGTGGCTCAATAATAAGCCTATGCCCAGCCCCTGCGAGGAATCTATGGGGCGGTTGGGCAGGGTAAACTCGGGAGCGACCCCGGGGCCGTGATCTAGGATATTCAGCGTCCAGTGTTGCTTATTCCAGCTCAGGGTCAGCTCGACGGGGGCGTGACTGGCATCGTAGGCGTTATCCAGCAGGTTAATTATGGCCTGTTGCAGCACCTGCGGGTACTGTACCCGAGGGCTGCTGCTGTGCTCTTCTTGCCAGCGATATTGGCCCGTCGGACGCATGAGTAACCATTGCTCTAGGGCATGGTGAATAAACAGCTGCAAGGATTGATGGGGGCTTTGCTCCAGCGGCTGGTGCTGGCTTAAATGTTTGAGTTTGTCCTTGCACAGCTCGATTTGGCGCAGCATGAGGTCGAGGTCTGCCTGGCTTTGTTCATCTTGCGTCTGATGACGCAGCTCTTGGCTGAGTATCTTGAGGGTAGTGAGGGGCGTGCCCAATTCATGGGCGGTGCTGGCGGCTTGGCTGGCCAGTAACATGAGGTGCTCGCTTTGAATGCTCTGCTCTCGGTACTGGGCCACCTGCTGGCTTTGCAGACGATTCTCGAGGGCCATCTCCACCACGAAATAGGCGATAAATAGGGAGCTTAAAACAAAGGTGAGCCACATGCCCACGATGTGCTGGCTTAACCCCAGTTGCGCCAACTGGTATTCGAGGGATGCCAAGGGTTCATAGAAAAACAAGAGGCCGCCGTAGGCCAGCATGGCCAGCACGCACAACAGCCAGGTCATGAGCCAGCTGAGGGTGGCGGCGCTGATGACGATGGGCACCAGCAAATAGGTAATAAAAGGGTTGTTCGCGCCGCCGCTTAAATACATCAGCGCCACGATGAGCAGGGTATCGACCAATAAATAGCTGGACATCTCATGGGGCCGCGCGCTGTGGCTGCGCGCGCGCCACAGGTTCACTAGGCTCAACAGCGTCATTAGCAGCAAGATGCCCCACGCGCCGAAGCGTTGCAGTGGGCTGGCTGATTCCTGGCCAAAAAACCACAGGGCAAGGGCGATACCGCTACAGGTAATGAGGCGCAGCACCGCCAGGCGTTTAAGGTTATGGACGAGTGCCAAGGTGGTGGTGGCGCTCATGCTCATGCGGTTGAATCCTGCGGGGTGGGGG
>CAJXIK010000226.1 GCA_913054445.1 uncultured Bermanella sp. | reverse complement strand
TATTCGCCCTTAATTTTTACGCTCATCTAGTACTCCCCATGAATGCCAACATGAATGCCAACCCGCTCGCCAATATCCGCATTGTCATGGTGCAAACCTTTCATCCGGGCAACATCGGCGCGGCCGCCCGAGCCATGAAGACCATGGGCCTCGACGACCTAGTGTTGGTGAACCCGCGAGAATACCCCCATGCACAGGCTACGGCCATGGCGGCCGGTGCCACCGACGTGCTAGACAGCGCTAGGCAAGTATCCTCACTGGATGAGGCCATCGCCGACTGCCAACTGGTGCTGGCCACCAGCGCCCGCACCCGCAGCCACCCTTGGCCCATCAAAGAAGTACGCCAGGCCGCCCCACAAATCGTGCAAGAAGCCACGGCGGGCAAAGTGGCCATACTGTTTGGCCCAGAGCGCATGGGCCTGCACAACGAGCATCTGCGCAAGGCGCACCTGCACATGGATATTCCGGGCAATGAAGATTACCCCGTGCTCAACATCGCCGCCGCCATTCAGGTGATTTGCTATGAATGCTTCATGGCCGAGCGCACGCCCGTGAGTCACCACGACAAAGACTATCCTAAGGTGCAGGAGCTTAATGGCTTCTATCAGCACCTAGAGACCACCCTTAAGCGCATTGGCTTTATTAACCCGGCGCACCCGGGGCAGGCCATGTTGCGCCTCAAGCGCCTGTTTAATCGGGCACGTCCGGAAAAAATCGAACTCAACATGTTGCGTGGCATTTTAAGCGGGGTCGATAAACTCGACACTCGGGCCCCAGCGCAGCCCACACAACAAGCTCAGCTAACAGCAAGAGATAAATCATGACCGATAGCCGTACTCTGGAATTAAGCAAAGCGTTAATTAATCAGCCTTCGGTGACCCCGGAAGACCTTAACTGCCAGCCCATGATGATCGACATCCTCGAGCCCATGGACTTCACATGCGAGACCATGCAGTTCGAAGAGGTGCGTAATCTGTGGGCACGCCGCGGCACAGACGGCCCGCTGGTGTGTTTTGCCGGGCATACCGATGTGGTGCCACCTGGGCCGGTGGAAGAATGGGACAACCCGCCGTTTAAGGCCAAGGTCATCGACGGCATGCTCCACGGGCGCGGAGCCGCCGACATGAAGGGCAGCATCGCCGCCTTCCTTGCCGCCACCGAACGCTTCGTTACCGAACACCCAGATCACAAGGGCAGCATCGCCTACTTAATTACCAGCGATGAAGAAGGCCCGTCTATTAACGGCACCGTCAAAGTCATCGAGGCCCTCGAAGCCCGTAACGAAAAAATTCAGATGTGCATCGTGGGCGAGCCTTCCAGCAGCAAACTGTGTGGCGACACCATTAAAAATGGTCGGCGCGGCTCTTTAGGCGCGGTGTTAAGGGTGAAGGGCGTGCAAGGGCATGTGGCCTACCCGCAGCTGGCCGACAACCCCATTCACTTAGCCATGCCCGCCCTCAGCGAAATGGTGGCGCAAGAATGGGATCAGGGTAACGAATTTTTCCCGGCCACCACTTTTCAAATTAGTAACTTTAATTCTGGCACTGGCGTCACCAACGTGATTCCGGGTGTGGCAGAGGTGGTGTTTAACTTTCGCTTCAGCACCGAACTCACCGAGACCGAATTAAGGCGTCGCACCCACGCCATCATGGACAAGTATGGCTTTGACTATGAGATCGACTGGAAGCTAAGCGGCCAGCCATTCTTAACCGCCGAGGGCTCCTTGGTGGAGGCCGCGGTGACCGCCATTAAAGACGTAACCGGCTTAGATACCGAGCTGTCCACCTCTGGCGGCACCAGTGACGGGCGCTTCATCGCCCCCACCGGCGCGCAGGTCTTAGAACTGGGCCCCATCAACGCCACCATTCACCAAGTCAACGAGCACGTCAGCGTCCATGACTTAGAGCAGCTCACGGTGATCTACCAGCGCATCCTCGAAAACTTATTAGTAGGCCAGTAACCCAGTATGTTGACTTGCCCAGTTTGCGCACAGCCCCTGACACGCCGCGAAAAACAATTAAGCTGTGATCATCATCACAGCTTCGACCAGGCCAAGCAGGGCTATTTTAATCTGCTATTAAATCAGGCCAAGAAAAGCAAACAGCCGGGTGATAACAGTGAAATGGTGAACGCCCGCAGCCGTTTCTTAAATGCGGGCCATTACCAAAGCATCAGCGATGCCATCAATCAGATGGCAATCGATCTGCTATGGCAGCAACAGGATACTCAGGTCTTAGACCTAGGCTGCGGCGAAGGCTATTACACCCAGAGGCTGCATCACGCCCTCAGCGACCACCAGATAGACCATGATATATACGGTTTAGACATCAGTAAGGAGGCGATAAAAGCGGCCTGTCGACGCAGCAAAGACCTTAACTGGTTGGTGGCCAACGGTAAGAAGGCGCCCTTCAGCGAGCACGGCATGCACTTAACCCTCAATGTGTTTAACCGCATCATGCCCGACGCGCTTAAACAGCTGTGCCACCCCGAGGGGCGAGTGATCGTCGCCAGTGCCGGAGCCCACCACCTACAGCAACTGAAAGAAGCCATCTACGAGACCCCTAAATTTGTCGAGTTCGATGCCATCGCCGCCATGGGGCAACACTTTAAACATGAGCAGCGCCAATCGCTGGACTTTGTCATTAAACTGCCCCCGGCCAGCACCCAGGACCTGTTGTACATGACCCCCCACGCCTGGCGTTCGAGCCCACAGACGCAACAAACGCTTTTATCTCAGCCACAACTGGCATTAAGGGTGCAAATCAATTTAGATTGCTTCTCTCCCATAGCGGAGACCACAGCAAGCTAAACGCCCTTAAAAAAGGAAAACAGGATGTTTTTTGTTCGCTGGCTTAAGCGCCTAACCCAGGATTATCGGCGCAGCTTCTTTGTGTTCATGCTCGGCCTGTCGATCTTTTTTGTTGGCCTAGCGCTGTTTTACATGAGCGTTAAACACATGGCGCTTAACCCGCTGCTGGCCGAAATCATGGTATTGATTGGCCTCTTTTTGCTCGGTACAGGGGCGCTGTTAGCGGCCACTGGCTACTTATGCTTGATGGTACAACGCCTACAGCGCTTCTTTAAAAAATAATCAGCCGCCCACCTGTCAATTCAGCGTGGGCGCACTCACTCGGTACCCCCATGCAACGTTACCCAGACATCGAAATATACGCAGCCGACATCACCTTCCAGCAGATTGGTGATTGGCTACGGCTGCACTTCAAGCAGGTAGAAAAACAACAAACCATCAGCAAAAAAAGTGAAGCTCGCTGTCACTGGTTGGTGGATGGCAGCGAGGTCATCGTGTTTGGCAACGCCATCGGCAAATATTCCAGCATCTGGTTTAAACACAACAACAGCCCATGGGATACCGACCTAGATTGTGCCCGCGTGGCCTGTCAGCAACTCGATACCCAAGTGCGCTGTTCTAACTCCAGCTGGCAAGAAGGCCAGGGACCGCAAAGCCAGTGGTGGCGCGTCACCGCCTTGGAAGGGGAAATGTTAATTGAGTGGCCTGAGAACTAGGGCCAAGCACTCATCTGTCAATATTCAA
>CAJXIK010000225.1 GCA_913054445.1 uncultured Bermanella sp. | reverse complement strand
GGCTAATTACACATTGCCCCTAGGGGGAGGCTAGCCCAGCCTGTATAATTCGAGCCATCAATAACGACTGGGGTTCGTATCATGGTTGAAGATACCATCGTTCAAAAATTAACCGCGTCTTTTGACGTTCATTCTCTGACGGTGGAAAACGAAAGCCACATGCACAATGTCCCCGCAGATTCAGAGAGCCATTTTAAGGTGGTGCTGGTCACGGATGATTTTGTCGGGAAAAACAAGGTTAAGCAGCATCAAGCTGTGTATCGGGTATTGGCGGATGAGTTGGCCGGGCCCGTACACGCGTTGGCCCTGCACACCTATGCCGTTGAGCAGTGGCAGAAAACACAGCAGGCACCGCTGTCTCCTGATTGCTTAGGGGGCGGCAAGTAAAAGCGTGAGTAGCTCTGCCGGTGCTAACTCAATAACTCCTGATTGCCGCCAAACGCCGCGCTGTTGGTGGTCACACAATACTCCTTCACAAACGAGTGCACGTAATTAGGCCCTCCCGTCTTCGGGCCGGTGCCCGATAGGCCGTGGCCACCAAAGGGTTGCGCCCCGACCTTGGCACCAATCATGTTGCGATTAATGTAAATGTTGCCCACCACCGCCTTGCTTACTATGTAGTCTATCCATCTCTGATTACGACTGTGAATACCTAGGGTCAGGCCGTATTCACTGTCATTAATTTGCTTGAGTTTTTCATCCAACTGGTGGTGTTGAAAGGGAATAATATGCAATATGGGGCCGAAGTTTTCCCGTTGCAGCTGGCTGATATCTTGAATCTCATAAGCGCAGGGGGCCCAGTACAAGTCGCTGGGCAAGTCATCGCGCAGCGTGGCCTGTGCCACTAGGGTGGCGTTGTCTTCGAGCCAGGCTAAGTGTCTATCTAGGTTCTGTTTGGCGCTGTGGTCGATGATGGGGCCAAAATCCGTGTCCCGCAAGAAAGGCGAATCGATGTGACGGCTGGCCAGGCGGCCGCGCAGAGCCTCATAGAAAATATCTTTGATGTCTTCCTGAATGAACAACACGCGTAACGCCGAGCAGCGTTGACCACAGCTGTCGAAGGCAGATTCGATAACATCGGGTACTAGCTGTTCGATGAGGGCGGTACTGTCGGCAAACATAACATTTTGTCCACCGGTTTCGGCCAAGAGGGGAATAAAGGTTTGGTTGTAGTCGAACAGCCAGTGCTGAATTTCGCGGGCGGCGCGGGTGGAGCCGGTGAAACACACCATGTGAATGAGGCCGCTTTTAATCAGCGGTTGGGTGATGTCGGCACCATTTCCGGGCATGAAGATGAGCTGCTGCTGGCTGATGCCCGCGGCAAAGATGATCTCCACGGCGCGCATGGCAATGATACCGGTTTGCCGAGCGGGTTTGGCAATCACTCGGTTACCGCAGGCCAGGGCCGCACACACCTGCCCTACAAAAATGGCCAGCGGAAAATTCCAAGGGCTAATGCATAATACCGTGCCCCGTGGCCGATACCGTAAGATATTTTCTTCCCCAGTGACCGAATCTAAGATAGTGGCGTTGGCAAAGTGTTTTTGTGCCTGGCGTGAATAATAACGGCAAAAATCTTCTGCCTCGCGGACTTCGTCGAGGGCATTTTGCAGGGTTTTACCCGCTTCTTGCATGCACAAAAATATTAACTCGTGGCGATGTTGGCGCAGGCCATCGGCAATGCGATCGATGGCTAGGGTGATAACTTCTAGGTCGGTAAATTCAAAGCGGGTATCTGTCAGTGTCTGCTGGCAATGCTCCATGGCCTGTTTTTGTGCCCAGTGATTTTGCCCCAGTAGCTGGCCGTCCACTGGGCTGATGGCATCACTGGGCCGATCCACTAAAAAAGTCTGACCGTTTATGATGGGCGCGCACTGGTAATGTTCCTCATGAAAAGGCAGTACCTTGTCCATGGTCTGGTAATAAAAATGGTTGTGTTGTAACTCTATGCCCTGGCTGTTGGGGTAATCCACTAAAATTTCACAGGGCAAAGGAATGTTGGGGTTTAATATGGATGAGTTAATTAAATAATCGGCCGGGTGTTCGGTCAACATGCGTAGGGGGATTTGTGGGTCTTGCACCTGAAACACAAACGAGCTGTTGGCACCATTTTCTATTAGGCGGCGCACTAGGTAGGGCAACAATTCATTGTGCAGGCCTATGGGGGAATAGATGCGGCAGGGAATGCCGTGTTGCTCGTTAATTTGATCGTAGAGGGGTTCACCCATGCCTTGCAGGCGTTGGAATTCAAATTCGACACTGGACTGCATATCTAAAATATATTGCACGGTGAAGGCGTTATGGGTGGCAAATTTTGCAATTAATCGCCGCTGACCTGCGGTTAACAAGAAGCGAGCACAGGCTAAATAATTTAAGTCCGTGCTGTGTTTCTGCGTAAATACTGGGTACTCGGGGAGCCCTTGCTGTTGTGCCCATTTTATCTCACTGTCCCAGTAAGCCCCTTTAACCAGGCGCACCGGAATGGTAACTTGCAGCTTGTCGGCCAGGGCATGTAGCCAGTGTAATATGCTTAATGCCCGCTTGCCGTAGGATTGCACCACGATGCCAAAGTGACCCCAGTTGGCCAAGTGCTGGTGGCTCAATACCGATTCAAATGCCTGCAAGGATATGTCTAGGCGATACTGTTCCTCCGCGTCTATGGTGATGGGCACATTTAATTGCTTGGCTTTTTTGGCCAAGGCCAGTAGCCGTTTGACCAGCTGCGGCAAGACCGTGTGTTGTTGACTGGGCTCGTACCTAGGGTGCAAGGCCGAGAGCTTGATGGAGATATTATCGAGCAATTGTTGCTTGCGTTGATTACCCTGGGCCACCACATCTAGGGCGTGATCATAGGCTGCAAAATAGTGCTGGGCATCGTCTTCGCTGAGGGCTTCTTCTCCCAGCATATCGAACGAGCAACACTGCTGTTTGTGTTCTAAGTGTTTGGCGTTATCTATGGCCTCCTCTATGGTCTGCGCATAGATGAATTGTTCCCCCATGATACGAATGGCCCGTCCCACCGCCTCGCGGGTAATACTCAGGGTGAGCTTGTTTAACAGGCCGCTCACCGCTTCACTGGGGTGGGGTTTCTTCGGGGTGAGTAATTTACCCGACAGGGCCAGTCCCCAGCTGGCGGCGTTCACCCAGAAGGAGGTGCTCTTGTTCACATGGTGCTGCCAGCCCCGCTCGGAGAGTTTATCGATTAATAAATCGTTGGCGGTGGCCACATCGGGCACCCGTATGAGGGACTCGGCTAAACACATGAGGGTGATGCCCTCATCCGTGCTGAGATCGTACTCTTGTAGCAGTTGGTGCAATATGGAATGGCTGTTGTGCTCGCGGATACCCTGAATGAGAGACGTTACATGGTCGCTGAATTTTTCGTCCAGTTGCTCGGGAAAGGTGTCCAGCAACCCCTGTACATAGTCTTGTTCGTCACAGAGATAATACTGGTGAATGTTGGCTCTTAAACTAGGGGTGGCATCGGCGTTTAGGGTACTGGGGTCAAGCAAAAATTCCAACATGGGCCGTCCTCTGGCTCCCCCAGTACCTATTTTTAGCTGGGGGTT
>CAJXIK010000224.1 GCA_913054445.1 uncultured Bermanella sp. | reverse complement strand
TGACCATGTGATGCACTGGCCATTGCTTAGGCTGTGTCGCGCAGCTTAAATGTGCCTTGTTTCTCTAGTTGGCGCTCTACTTGATTGCAGGCGGGGAAGGTTATACGAAAGCGCGCCCCCTCTTGGGCGGCGATGTAATCCAGTCTGGCCATGTTCATCTCGCAAAATTGCTTGGCCAGATACAGGCCCAAGCCGGATCTGCTGTCTTCAGAGCTGTAGAAGGGCTCGAAGATATGGTCAAGATCATCTAGGCCCACCCCGTAGCCGTTATCCTGAATCTCAATGATGGATTGCTTGCTGACCTTATTGCGCCCCACCAAGATAGTGATGCGTGCAAACTCGGCGCTTTTGGCCTTAGCGTAATAGGCGGCATTTTCCAGTAGATGACTAATGGCCTGACGAATTTGACTGTCATCTATATAGACATTCAGCGTGCTGCGGCTGACCTTCAGCTCTACCTTAATGTTGCTAAGGGTCCTCGGCCCCAGTTTTTTCACCACGTTAGTGACCCAGGATCCTAGGTTGTGTTCTTCAAACTCGGTGGCCTTGGCATTGCTGAGGTTTTGCACGTTGTTGATGATGCGCTCGATGTGCAGAGAATGATCCTTAATGCGTTCCTGGCGCTGCTGGTCGCCACTGTTGGTGGTGGCGGTGCTTACCTCGCGCGCCATGCGATAAATACCTTGCATGGGCTCCTTAATTTCACGCACTATGCTGGCCGCCAGCTTACCTAGCGAGACCTGTTTCAGTCGCTGGGCCTGTTGATAAACTACGTTGGTGTCTTCGATGAAGATGACCGTGCCCCTATCTGTACCCGGCATGAGGGGGGCAAACATGGGCTGTACCTTAGCGGTGGTGGGCCCAGACTTGAAAGTACCCGCTTGAAAGCCGGGAAATTTGAGGTGCTCGGCTAGGCCTTGCTGCAACTTATCGGGCAGGGCTCTGATGGGACCGGGGAATCCCAGTAGACGCTGCGCCGAGGCATTTTGAAAGATAATTTCATGGTTGGGGTTGATGACCAGCACGCCGGTTTCCAGGCGTTTTAATACGAGCTTGGTCAGCTGCTCCATGCTCAACAGGCTATCGGCCTGTGAACGATTGATGTCCACCGACAGGTGCAGGCGCTTCACGAGGGACTGGATCACGAGGGCGGTGATGAAAAAGATGATACCTAGGGTGCCAGCGTTCACATAGTTAAAGGCGTGGCCTTCCACCGCGAAGCGGTTTTCAATGAAGATCAAACAGATGGCCGCCCAGGCGCTGATTAACAAGCCTTTTTGACCGCTCACTAAGGCATTGGCCACGGCGATGCCGACGATCATTAAATAACTTAGGTTGGTGCCGGTGCCGCTGGAATAGATGAGTCCGGCGAGTAAGGTGATGTCCAGTAGGAAGAAGGCAATGAGGTGATCATAGTGGGCCTGGCCGGTGCTGAAGGCCATCACCAAGAACACCACCGTGAGGGCCCCATGCAAAGCCAGCAACATGGGGTACATCTTAGGGTCGTTGACGCCTAAAAACCCCATGTCGATGTCGACAACGTAGAGGGCAAGTAGGGTAAACGTGATGATCACACTGTAGACGCTAAAATACTTTAGAATTCTAAGCCGGTCCAAGGGGAGAAATGGTTTATCGAGAATATCCTGTTCCATGGGCTGCGCTTCCTTGCAATCTGATGGCTATTTTTATTATAAGTATCGCCAAATATATACTTGGCCGAATATATTACCTGCACATGTTAGGCCATTAGCGCCGATTGTCTAGTGGTGTGATAGGTATGCATAGTGAATCGAAAAGATATACTCATTTAGTATGAGAGTGTTGTGGCGGCGAGGAATTAAGCCCGGCAAGGATGAGTAAATGTTGTTAGATTTTTTTGCAGAAGGGTGGGGCGTAGCGGGCAAGAGGCAGAATATCGGCTGCCCCTTGCCCAGCGATGATGCGGTTAATTAATTAGTTATTGGCGTGTAATTCGCTGTTCAGCTCAATGGCCGTCTTGTTGGTGACACACTGTACCGCCCCCGAAATGGAGTTACGACGGAACAATAAGTCTGGCTTGCTGGCCAGATCACGGGCCTTCACCACTTCCACCACGTTTTGTTCGGCGTCAAGTAATTGAACTTTCGTGCCGGCGGTGATGTATAAACCAGATTCCACGGTGCAGCGATCGCCCAAGGGAATGCCGATACCGGCGTTGGCACCGATTAAGCTGTTCTCACCCACTTTGATGATGATGTTGCCACCGCCAGACAGAGTGCCCATGGTAGAGCAACCGCCCCCTAGGTCAGACCCTTTGGCCACCATGACCCCCGCCGAGATACGCCCTTCCACCATAGACGTGCCTTCGGTGCCGGCATTAAAGTTGATGAAACCCTCGTGCATGATGGTGGTGCCTTCACCCACATAGGCTCCTAAGCGTACACGGCCCGCATCGGCGATGCGCACACCGCTGGGTACCACGTAGTCGGTCATCTTGGGGAATTTATCGACACTGAATACTTCCAGCACGTCGCCGCGCATGCGGGCTTGCAGTTGGGCTTCGCTTAGCTCAGCGAGGTCGATGGCACCCTTATTGGTCCAGGCCACGTTGGGCAATAAAGCAAACATGCCAGAAAGATCGATGCCGTGAGGCTTAACCAAGCGGTGGCTGATCAGTTGCAGCTTTAGATACACCTCTGGGGTGCTCTGGCTGGGCGCATCGGATGCCAATACCACCAATACGGTGGGGGCCTTGGAGGCTACTAGGGTCTTGGCCAGCTCGGCTTGCGCGCCGCTTAGGGCGGTGGCGAGGGCGCTCAGTTTATCGGCATCCAGCTCTATGGCTTGGTTGCCGCCCTCGTAGCCTGCGCTCTTGGCCGCAGCCACTAGCTCGGCGCTCGGTTCAAAAACCGGCTGCTGATAGAATACTTCTAACCATTCGTTTTTCGCGTTTTGTGTGCCTACGCCCAGTGCAAATGCTAATGCCATCTTGCTTTCCTATGATTAAGTGATTGAGTGATTAAGGTTAACTAAGGGGTGATACAAATTGTTGATAGAGGTCGGCCTTAAAGCCTAATAAATACTGGCCATCTTTCACCAGCAACGGGCGCTTGATGATGCTGGGATTGGCCAGCATCGCCTCGATGGCGCTGGCTTCATCCATGTTCGCTTTTAGCTGTTCGTCCAGCTGACGATAGGTGGTGCCACGCTTATTGACCAGTGCCTGCCAGCCCAGGGCCTCAACAAATTCGGTGAGCCGTGCGGGGCTTAGGCCGTCTTTTTTATAATCGATAAATTCCACGCTTTGGCCATTGTCATCGAGCCACTTTCTAGCCTTTTTCATGGTGTCGCAGTTTTTAATGCCGTATATCTTCATGGGCCGAATTTTAGAGTAGTAAAAAGGACGAGGATTAAAGCATATTTCGGCCCTGTTTTCAGCACTAATGGCGGCCTACAGTAGGGCAATCGTATTAAAATAAGCACAGGGATCAATCGGTGGAATCCGCCTGACCAAAGCTGGGTTTAGTGCTTTTTTAGGCCGCCGTGAACTCATCCATGAGGGCTTGCCTCGGCATCCATGCCTCGAACACCCTA
>CAJXIK010000223.1 GCA_913054445.1 uncultured Bermanella sp. | reverse complement strand
ATCAAGCAGAACACAATCAAGCAGAACACAATCAAGCAGAACACAATCACGCACCGCAAAAAGATAAGGAGTGATTCATGCGATTGGCGGCTAATATTTCTTTGATGTTCACAGAGCTTCCCCTGCTGGCGCGTTTTCAGGCGGCGAAAGAGGCCGGTTTTCATGTGGTCGAGATGCAGTTTCCCTATCAAGAAAAAATAAAAGATTTGCAGGCCGCCAAGGAGGCGGCACAGGTAGAGGTATGTCTCATTAATGTGCCCGCCGGAGACCTCATGGCAGGGGGCGAGGGCCTAGCATGTGTGCCCAGTGCCAAGGGAGAGTTCGAGCAGGCGCTTAATCTTTGCTACCAGTATGCCAAGGCGCTGGACGTAAAACTGGTGAATGTCTTGCCCGGTCGTTGTCTAGAGCCTGCCCTCGAGTACGATTATTTAGACACGTTAAAACACAACTTAAGCAAGGCCGCCAGCGCCTTTGCTAAGCACGGCATCTTAGTGACGTTTGAAGCCATCAACACCCGCGACATGCCCGGTTTTTTAATTCACAGCACCCAACAGATGCTGGATATCATCACCGAGGTGGATCACCCTAACCTGAAGATGCAATTTGATATTTATCACATGCAATTAATGGATGGCCATGTGGATGAATGCATCGAGCATTATGGCCACCTCATCGGTCATATACAGTTTGCCGATGTGCCCGGCCGTGGCGAACCCGGCACCGGCAATTTAAATTTCATTCATATCTTTGCCGATATTCGCAACAGTCACTATCACGGCTATGTGGCGGCAGAATACCAACCCAGCGGCACGACCCGCGACAGCTTGCAGTGGATGCAAGAGCACGACCTAACCTGGCTGGAAACCAAAGCCGTGCTTAAGTAGCCCCGTGTTTAAATAGCCTCATGTTTAAATAGTAATAAATGATTATTGGCGGGCATCAGGTGGTTTTCCACTAGGGTTAATTTATGTTGGCTGGCCAACTCGCAGACTGCGGCTAATTCTTTAATGCCTGCCTGTGGATGAATGTCATTTTTTAACCAGGCATCTAGACGGGCATTGCCCGCACTGGTGAAGCCTAAATTATTATAAGGGCCGTATAGGGCTAGCATGCCACCGGGGAGCAGCACCCGAGCGATGCCAGCAAACATGCTTTTAACCCTCTCCATGCTCACAAAATGAACCAGATTGGCAGCGAATACATAGTCAAATTTTTCATCACTCCAGTGGCGGCTGGCCACATCGAGTTCCATGGGAGGGAGTAGGTTAGCCAAAGCCGCCTCCTCTACCCAGAGTTTGCTCGCCGCCAGCGCCGCTAACAAATCAGTGGCTTGCCAGCTTAAATGGGGCAGGCGTTGCGCAAGGTAAACCGCATGCTGGCCGGTGCCGCAGGCCAGTTCCAAGACTCTGCCCGGCTGTGAAAAACTCAATTTTAAGGTTTGGTATATGGGGTCTTGGTTGCGTAAGCAAGGCTGACTGACGGGTTTGTGCATAATTCACTTTAAATTCAAGGCATTTGCTCCAATAATGGCAGCGAATTCCTAATGGTTAAAGAGCTGAATATGAGTAAAGTTGTGCTGATCACAGGTGCCAACCGTGGCATAGGTCTTGAGTTGAGCCGCCACTATGCCGCTCAAGGTTGTGAAGTCATTGCCGTTTGTCGTGAAAGTAATGATGAAATTGAAGCGCTGGCCGATCAGGTCTTGAGCGGTTTGGATCTCACCGATGCGCAAGCCACAGATGTCATTCTACAGCTACTGGATGTCACGCTGGCTGAAAACGGCAAGATAGATGTGTTAATTAATAACGCCGGTGTGTTTCATCATGACAGCTTGCAAGACATGAACCTAGAGGGCATGCGTGCGCAGTTTGAAGTGAATGCCATCACGCCGTTAAAAATTACCCAGGCGCTGATGCCTTTTCTAAAAGAGGGCAGTAAGGTGGCCAACATCACCAGCCGCATGGGCAGCATCGCCGACAACGGCTCCGGCGGATATTACGGCTATCGTGCCAGCAAGGCCGCCTTGAATGCCTTCGGTAAATCCCTGGCCATAGACTTGAAACCTAAGGGCGTGAGTGTGGCCATGGTGCACCCTGGCTTTGTACAGACCCGCATGGTGGGCTTCGCGGGTGACATTAGCCCACAACAGGCGGCCGCCGGCATTGCGCAGCGCATATCAGAGTTAAACCTAGATAACAGCGGTGGTTTTTGGCACAGCAACGGTGAAGCCTTACCCTGGTAAATGTCCCCAGCTAGGCGATTGTTGGAGGCCAGTGTTATAATTGAGCCATTCCAAATCTTTAAATGTGCAGCCAAGGGTTATGATGCAAATTAAAAAAGACAGCGTCGTGTATTTTCATTACACGCTAAGCGGTGAAGACGGCAAGATGTTTGAGTCCAGCCACGATTCCCACCCCATGACGTACCTGCATGGTCACGGTAATATTTTACCCGCCCTAGAAGCCGAATTCGAAGATAAAAAAGAAGGGGATCAATTTCAGGTGACCCTGTCTCCCGAGCAAGCCTATGGTGTGCGTAACGAAGAATCCAAACAGCGTATTCCCATCAAACACTTGGCCAACAAAAAGAATTTGCGGGTGGGTATGGCGGCGAAGATAAACACCGAACAAGGTATGCGCGATGTGACGATTGTTAAGGTAGGCCGTTTCAATGTAGACGTCGACACGAACCACCCTCTAGCGGGTCTCACCCTAACCTTCGATGTGAATATCGAAACGGTACGGGCAGCAGCAGCGGAAGAGTTAACCCACGGCCATGTGCACGGGGTGGGTGGTCACCAGCACTAATCGCTCCCCCCAACCAACCTGCCAAGGTGGGTTGGTTGGGGATCTCGGGTTTATTCAAACATGTCGGGCTGTTCGGCCACAATCACATCAAACAAGGGTTTAAACTGAAACTGGCCAGCCACGGCGTTGCCCACGGTTTCAAAGGTGGCGCTGGCCGCTGCCGGGTTAATGAGTTTAGGGGTGCCCGCCGCCTCGGCTAATAGCTGTGCCTGACAGCTGCGCTCCATGGTAATAAACCACCAGGCCGCCGCTTCCACGGTTTCACCCACGGTCATCAAACCATGATTTTGCAAGATGGCCGCCTTGTTATTGCCCAAGGCCTTGGCGATACGCTCGCCCTCGCTGTTATCCAATACCACTCCGTTAAAGTCATCAAACAGCACATGGTCCTCATAGAAGGCACAGGCATCCTGGGTGATGGGATCCAATAATCGCCCTAGGCTCGCCCAGCTCTTACCGTACACAGAGTGAGCATGGGCGGCGGCTATCACATCGGGTCGTGCCTGGTGAATGTGCGCATGGATGGTAAAGGCGGCACCGTTTAACAGGCCTTCGCCCGCCACCACTTGGCCCTCATGATTGACCAACAACAACTGGGATATTTTGATTTGTTTAAACGAAACCCCCATTGGGTTCACCCAGAAGTGATCGGTTTTTTCTGGGTCACGCACCGTTATGTGACCAGCTACCCCTTCATCGAAGCCAAACTTAGCAAATAAACGAAAGGCTGCCACGAGATTCCGCTTACGGTGCAGGCGCTCTTCTGCAATGCTCCAGTCTGCTAGGCCGTTGGGCATTTCGCCGTTCATTACTATGTTGTTAATCGCATCACTCATGTTGATGTCCAT
>CAJXIK010000222.1 GCA_913054445.1 uncultured Bermanella sp. | reverse complement strand
AGGCTTAAAACAAGACGCGAGCACGGATAGTGCCTTCGACTTCTTTCACTTTTTCGAGCGCCAGCTTACCGGCCGACTTATCCACATCTATAACCACGTAACCAATGTCGGCGGTGGTTTGTAGGAACTGGCCCAGCACGTTGATGTTGTTCTCGGCAAAGATCGTGTTAATGGCATTCAGCACGCCCGGTACATTGTTGTGAATGTGCAGGATGCGGTGGAATTCACCGTGCTGTGGTAACGCCACCTGTGGGAAGTTAACCGCCGACAACGAGGTGCCTGTGTCGGAATAGGTGGCAATTTTCTCGCCCACTTCGATGCCGATGTTGGCCTGTGCTTCTTGCGTAGAACCACCGATGTGCGGCGTGAGGATAACGTTATCGAGACCGCGCAGCTCAGACACAAATTCGTCCTTGTTGCCCTTCGGCTCGCTGGGGAAAACGTCGATGGCCGCGCCGCCAATGTGGCCGCTCTTAATGGCATCTGCCAAGGCAGGAATGTCAACCACCGTGCCGCGCGCTGCGTTAATGAAGAGGCTGCCAGGCTTCATCTTGGCAAACTGCTCGGCTGCCATCATGTCTTTGGTGTCGGTGGTTTCGGGCACGTGTAAAGACACGATATGCGACTTGGCCAACAGCTCGTCCATGCTCTCGACTTGCTTGGCGTTGCCCAATGGCAACTTAGTGATAACATCGTAAAAGAACACGTTCATGCCCATGCTCTCGGCCAATACCGACAACTGAGTGCCGATGCTGCCGTAGCCGACGATGCCGAGGTTTTTACCGCGAATTTCGTAGCTGCCCACCGCAGACTTGATCCAGCCGCCACGATGACAAACCGTGCTCTTCTCTGGAATACCACGCAACATAAGGATGGCTTCGGCCAGCACCAACTCGGCCACCGAA
This sequence comes from uncultured Bermanella sp., assembly GCA_913054445.1. Lineage (GTDB taxonomy): Bacteria > Pseudomonadota > Gammaproteobacteria > Pseudomonadales > Oceanobacteraceae > Bermanella. Next base: position 2,798 of record CAJXIK010000222.1, on the reverse strand, counting down.
CGGGTGTTAGAGTAAGGGGCGTTAAAGACAGGAATACCGCGTACCGCCGCTGCCACTAAGTCTACCTGGTTGGTGCCGATGCAAAAACAACCCACGCCGATGAGTTTCTCGGCGGCATCAAATACATCTGCGGTAAGCTGAGTGCGCGAGCGAATGCCCACGAAATGCGCGTCTTTAATCTTCTCTTTTAGCTCGTCACCGGCCAAGGCAGTTTTAACGTATTCGATGTTGCTATAACCCGCGCCTTCGAGGGTATCCAGCGCGCTCTGGTGAACCCCTTCTAACAGAAGGATGCGAATCTTGCTTTTGTCCAAAGACTTATCGGTCATTTTTAGGGCCTTGTTTAAAATTTAAACGGTGGCTGGTTAGGCGTGCTGCCACCGCTTGCCATGCAAGGGTGACGTGCTCCTAGCCCAGGGCGCTTGCCAGTGGCGGCGCAAATAGGGTCAAAAATTTAGGCGCATATGGTATCATAAACCCATTTGAAAGAAGCCACTCAGGCATGAAAGGCGCGCGAAATGTATGCAAGTACAAGTGCATAATACTCATACTCGCCGCCGTATCTGCCTGATAAAAGGCGTCTGCCATCACGGTTTAGCGTTAATAGTAGGGTATATAAATGAGCCAAGCACAGATAATTGACCAGCTTAAGGCCGTTGTGGGCGCAGATCGGGTGTTGACCGATGCCGACAGCCTAGCAACCTTTGGCAAAGACTGGACCAAGATTTTCGCGCCCAAGCCATTGGCCATCACCTTTCCTAACAGCAGCCAACAAGTGGCGGCGCTGGTTAAGCTGGCCAATGAACTCGATTTTGCCATCGTGCCATCGGGCGGCCGTACTGGCCTCAGCGCCGGTGCGGTGGCCGCCCACGGTGAAGTGGTGGTGTCCATGGATCGCATGAATACCCTTAGTGACTTTAACCTCACCGACCGCACTGTGCATTGCGGTGCCGGTGTCATCACCGAGCAGCTGCAAAACTTCGCCACAGAGCAGGGCCTATATTACCCGGTGGACTTTGCCAGCGCCGGTTCCAGCCAAATTGGCGGCAACATCGGCACCAACGCCGGGGGCATTAAGGTCATCAAATACGGCATGACCCGCGATTGGGTGGCCGGTTTAACCGTAGTAACGGGCAAGGGTGACATTCTCGAACTCAACAAAGACCTAGTGAAAAACAACACGGGTTACGACCTGCGTCAGTTGTTTATCGGCGGCGAGGGCACGCTGGGCATCGTTACCGAAGCCACCATGCGCCTCACCCGCGCCCCTAAAAACCTCAATGTGTTGGTGCTGGGTGTGCCAGACATGAACGCCATCATGTCTGTGCTGCACGCCTATCAGGGCAAGATGGATTTATCTGCCTTTGAATTTTTCTCCCACAAGGCCATGACCAAAGTGGTGGCCCGTGGTGATGTGGCGGCCCCGTTTGCCACCGAGGCAGACTTTTATGCCCTCATAGAATTCGAAGCCATCAGCGACGCAGACATGGACTGCGCCATGGCCTTGTTCGAGCACTGCATGGAGCAGGGCTGGGTGCTAGACGGCGTGATTAGCCAGTCTGAGACCCAAGCGAAAAACCTATGGCGACTGCGTGAAGACATCAGCGAGACCATTGCCGAATGGACGCCATACAAGAACGACATCTCTGTGGTGGTCTCTAAGGTGCCACCCTTCCTAGCCGAGATTGATAAGGTGGTGACGCAAGCCTACCCCGACTTCGAGATTATTTGGTTTGGTCACATCGGCGACGGCAACCTGCACCTTAATATTCTAAAGCCCGACGATTTAGCCAAAGAAGATTTCTTCGAGAAGTGTGGCCAAGTGAGCACTTGGGTATTCGAAATTGTCGAAAAATATCAGGGCAGCGTTTCTGCCGAGCACGGCGTGGGCATGACCAAGAAGCCATACCTGCAATACACCCGCAGCGAAACCGAGATCGCCTACATGCGCGCCATGAAGGCGGTGTTTGACCCCAACAACATTATGAATCCGGGCAAAATCATCGACGCCTAATGGCGGCTGGGCTGGCACTGGTTGCAGTGCCGCCCGCGCACACCGTTCTTCCTTCCTAATTAAGCATCTCAAGGTCTCATCATGTTTCAACATAAAACCATCGATGGCGCAGCGCTCAACCTGCCGCTGGGTAAGATTGTCTGCGTGGGTCGTAACTATGCCGAGCACGCCAAAGAGTTGGGCAACGAAGTCCCCAAATCCCCGTTATTATTCATGAAGCCCGCCAGCGCCGCGATTGCATTAGAGCGGCCATTTTCTATCCCCGCCGACATGGGGGCGGTTCACCACGAAGTAGAAATTGCCTTATTGATTGGCAAGCCCGCCAGTGGCATCGTTGCCGCTGACGCTTGGCCGTGCGTCGCCGCCGTGGGTGTAGCCTTAGACTTAACCCTGCGTGACGTGCAAGACACACTAAAAGCCAAAGGCCAACCCTGGGAAATGGCCAAGGCCTTCGACGGTGCCTGCCCGTTATCCAACTGGTTGCCCCTAGAAAAAATTCAAGACAAAGACAACATACACATTCGCCTAGAAAAAAACGGCGAGCTAAAACAAGATGGCAACAGCCAACAGATGATCACCTCTATCCCTAACCTCATGGCCTACATCAGCCAGTTTTTTAGCCTGCAACCCGGCGACGTCATCTTAACCGGCACCCCCGCAGGCGTCGGCCCGTTACAAAGCGGCGACACCTTAAAAGCCACGCTAGACACACACCAAACATTTTCAACCCGTGTCCTGTAGGAGGCCACCCCGTGGCCGATGCGCGGCCACCGCGCCAAAAAAA
>CAJXIK010000221.1 GCA_913054445.1 uncultured Bermanella sp. | reverse complement strand
AATTTAAAGTCGGCCACGCTGGCCAGTATCTCATTTACTATCTTAGCCTTGCGTTGATTCGCTTGCAGTAGGCCAGCCAGTTTTTTAAGTTGCTCGCGCCCTATGGCCGCCTCCATCTCACCCATCCTAAAGTTAAAACCCACCATATTAGTGAGTTCACGGATGGGGCTAGCGACCACGCTGGCCTCGGCATGATTGCGAATCATCTTCATCTTCAGTGCTAAATCATCATCATCTGTGATGCAAAAACCTCCCTCGCCGGTGTGAATTTGTTTATGATAATTTAAACTAAAACCGCCGATATCCCCCCAAGTACCACAGTATTTATCTTTATATTTTATAGCCGGGGCCTGAGCCACGTCTTCGATTAAACGAATGTCGTTGTCTTGTGCAAGTTGCTTTAGTTCATCCAGTTTTGCGCCATGACCAAAGATGTCGGTCACGATGATGGCCTTCGTGTGTGTGCCGATGGCGGCCGCCACCTTGACGGGATCGAGGCCGTAATAGTCTGCCTCTATGTCCACAAAAACCGGAATACCCCCCCATATTAAGATGGCGGTGGCGGTGGCACTCATGGTCCAGGGAGAGACAATCACCTCATCACCTGGCTCTATGCCAATGGCACCCACGGCGGCCATTAAGCCAGAGGTTAATGAGTTAAAGGTGACAGCGTGCTTAACCTGAAAGTAATCGGCCAACTCACGCTCGAATTGTGTGACCTCTGGCCCGCCATGAAAGTCATCCCCCCACGCGCCGATAAACGCCGACAGGCAACCCGAGTCCAGCACGCGCATGACGGCGGCTTTTTCTTCTGCCCCCATGGGGTTATACCGTGTGAAGTCTTGCATGCTGCAACGCCCCCTGCATTAATAATTCATGACCAGCGTGAGCCAGCATTAGGCTGTCATCGTCCTTGCCTTGGATAACCGCTAGGCATTGCTCATAAACCCCGGCCATGTGGTGATGAAATTCATGCTCTGAAAAATCTTGGCGATGATGATGCTCATCTACCTGAAAAAATATGCGGCCACCGTTCAGGTAATAGGTGGTGCCCATGCTCGACTGCACCTGCATGCTGTTGTCGTCCACATTTTTAATGGCGGGCACCATCAACACATCGGCCTGTGAAAACGTAAACGTGTGAGCTGGCTCATGGTGCAAACTCATCAACCCTTGCTTTAAACACGGGCCGAAATGGCGCAGCAGCAGCGTCATGAAGTGAATAGCGTTGTGCTCGATGGCCTTACTGTAATGAATCGTGATGCGACAGCGGCCACTGTTGGCCACCTTGTGCAACACACTGTTTATTTGTCGCTGATACAAACGAAAGAGATTCACCATGACCCGCGGGCCGGACTTTATTTCCGCCATTAGCGGCGCGAGCGTGTCATGTCTGGCCACTAAGGGTTTTTCCATGAGCACTAGTTTAGGCCGTAGCGGTTTAATTTTTTGATAATGGCTCACATGAAATTGGGTGGGTGAGGCAATCACCACTAGGTCCACCGGCTGCCGATTCACCTGTAGAAATTCATCCACGTCGCCATAGGCGGGGGCCGAAGTTAACCGCTTAAATTGATCGCGGCGGCGGGTGTTAGGGTCGACCCCAGCGAGAATATCAAAGTGATCATGGTTAAGAATCGCCGCGACGTGTGTCCAGGTGACATCATCTCGGCCTAGGTCGTAACCCATGGCGATGTCCCCTAGGCCGATGATGAGCACGCTGAGAGCCTCAACCTTCATGAGCTTATATCTTGCCAGGCTACCGGGCTGCCCCGCGCCACATCTTTTAACAGGGTTTTGCCGATGATGTCCTGATAATGCTTAGGGGCCAAGCCAAATCCCGGGCGAATGCTGCGCATATTTTTTGTGGTGACCGTATCGCCCTTTTTAAGATCAGCGACAAAATATAACGAGCGCCTAAACTGTGCGTTTATTTTCTCGCAGGCCTTCTGCTCATAGCCCGCCTGACCCAGCGCCAGCCAGGCATCCTCGCTGGCTTGACACAGAAATTTAAATTCCTCTGGCTGCAATGAAAAGGCCGCATCTGGCCCTGGCTCTTGGCGGCTTAGGGTAAAGTGTTTCTCGATGAAACACGCCCCCAACGCCACCGCCGTCACCGCCGCCGTGGTGCCTAGGGTATGATCCGACAAGCCCACCACCACCGGAAATTTATTGGCCAAATCTTGCAGAGTGCGCAGGTTTGAATCGGCAATGGGGGCAGGATAAGCACTGATGCAATGCAACAAAATGAGTTCGCTGCAACCGTTGTCCAGCGCCGCCGCTACCGCCTCTTGAATTTCCGTGAGGTTTGCCATGCCGGTGGAAATAATCATGGGCTTGCCGGTACTGGCCACGTATTTAATGAGGGCAATGTCTATGGCTTCAAACGAGGCAATTTTATAGGCGGGCGCGTTGAGGTCTTCTAGTAAGTCCACCGCCGATTCATCGAAGGGAGAACTAAAACAGGTTATGTCTAGCTTGCGAGCATGGTCGAACAGTGTCTTATGCCACTCATAGGGCGTGTGCGCCTGCTGGTATAAATCATACAGTTTATAACCTTGCCATGGGCCCGCATCGATTAAAAAATCGGCTTTATCACAATCTAGGGTGATGGTGTCTGGGGTATAGGTTTGCAACTTGATGGCGTGGGCACCCGCCTGTTGGGCGGCGCTCATGATCGCCAGCGCCCGATCTAACTGACCGTTATGATTAGCCGATATTTCTGCCACTAAATAGGGGGGCTGATCTGCCCCAATCTTGCGCCGATTTATGCTCACATGTCTCATGGGGCGCTCCAGCGCAGGCGATTATTCGCTATTTTCTTAAAACCCAGGCCGTTAAATAAGCATAAGGAGGCGCGGTTATCCGCCGCCACCTGGGCATCCATGACACCAAACAAGCACCGTTTTTTTAATTCCGTAATGGCCCCGTGGGCCAACCCCAGCTTGCGATATTTTTGCGAGATCAAGACTGAAACCTCTTCGAGTTTTTTTTCAACACCCTGAGCACCCTGCACATCCAACCTCACATAGCCACATTCATCCCCGTTAAACATCACCAACCACATGCGCCGTGATGCATCATGTAAAGCAGATGCGTACCATGCGGCATGTTCAGCGAGGCTGGGTGGCTGAGCTGTGCCGCTGTACTTGCGATTGCCCGCCTCACACTGCCAAGAAAATAAGGTTGACTCGTCTTGCTTGTCCATGGGCCGCAGGCGAATGTTTGGCTGACTCGCCAAGACGGCATTTTTTACCCTTTCGGCACCTAGGCCATCACAAACCTTAAATGCCTTGTGGGCCATGCATTGCCATTTTTCTCGCTGAAAATTTCTGACATAAGCGCGCAATATTTTTTCTAGGTCGCTTAGGGTTACCAGCTCCATGACCCCCAGCCGTGCCAATTGGCTAGCGATATTTTTTTGGTTGTCGGCCACCACCATGCCGATGCAGGGCAAGCCCAGGCAACATCTCTCCCACGACGAACTGCCGACACTGCCAATGGCGAGGTCGGCAGCTAACATGAGGGCGGCAACGTTGGCTGCATCTACGTGCAAGCTCAGCTGGCTGGAGCCTGCACACGCCTCGCTAAGCTCGGCTAGCCATTGGCAAGAGGAGCTGATCAAGACATGAATTTCCCCAGAGAATTTTAACTTTTTAAGAAGGTCGATGCAGTGCAGCGACTGGCGTTGATGGTCGGTGGCTCCGAAGTTAATTAAAATATTATTTAT
>CAJXIK010000220.1 GCA_913054445.1 uncultured Bermanella sp. | reverse complement strand
ACCCAACTTTGATCAGGCAGATTACACAGATTGACCCCTGTGCTTATTTTAATGCAATTGTCCTATAGTGCGATTACCCCGCACTATGCAATTTGCCACCTTGCAGATGAAACGTATGCTTGGCTAGGGATGCAAAGCTTAAATCATGGGTCACCACGATAAACGCGGTGTGCAACTGGGCATTGAGCTGCTGCAACAACTGCTCTATTTCCTTGGCGGTATCCCTGTCTAGATTTCCGGTGGGCTCATCGAGCAACACCAGAGCGGGCTCGGTAATCAAGGCGCGGGCGATGGCCACGCGCTGACGCTCGCCGCCAGACAACTCGGCTGGCTTGTGGGCCACCCTTTCCTGTAAACCGACCTTTTGCAACATGTGTGAGGCACGTTGCAAGGCTTGTTTCTTATTCACGCCTTGAATCCACAAGGGCATGGCCACATTTTCCAAGGCGCTGAATTCCGCCAGCAAATGATGAAACTGATAGACAAAACCCAGATGACGATTGCGTAGCTTACCAAGCTTGCTCGCAGATAACTCGGCCAGATCTTCCGCCCCCCAGAACACGTGCCCGCAGGATGGTAAGTCTAGGCCCGCCAACATATTAAGCAGCGTGGTCTTGCCGGAACCCGATGCCCCCACCACCGACACCCAGTCCCCCGGGTAAAGCACAAAATCCAGTTCATCTAATACCCGAATAGACTCGGGGCCGATTTGGTACTCTTTCACTAACTTTTGACACTTCAAGACCGCTTGAGTATTAGATGTCATAACGCAACGCCTCCGCAGGTTTTACCTTCGAAGCACGATATGCCGGGTACAAGGTAGCTAAAAAACACATGAGCAAACCAGATCCTGTGACGATTAAGACATCACTGAGTAATAATTGGGAGGGCAAATAGCTGATAAAATACACGTTGGCATTTAAGAATTGAATACCCAAGATTTGCTCCACCCAGGCAATGACATCGGTCACGGTTAGGGCCATCAATATCCCCAACAGCGTGCCCAGTAAAATGCCCACCACGCCGATGATAAAACCCTGCACCATGAAGACCGTCATAATCGCCGCGGGCGACATGCCCAGCGTGCGCATGATGGCAATGTCCCCTTGTTTATCGGTGACCACCATCACTAGGGTCGACACGATATTAAACGCGGCCACCGCCACGATGATGAGCAGCAACAACCCAATCATGGTTTTCTCCATCTTGATGGCTTGAAACAAGTTGCCATGGCTGCGGGTCCAGTCGCTGGCACGCAGGTTTTCATCCAGTTCGAATTGCAAATCCCAGGCTATCTGCGGGGCCTTAAATAGGTCTTCGGTCTTTAAACGCAAGCCTTGGGCGGCGTTATCCATGCGCGCCAGCTTGGCCGCATCACGCATGTGGATGTAAGCAAAGTTGGCATCCAGCTCGGCCCCCACAGAGAACACGCCACTCACCGTAAAACGCTTTAATCTGGGCATGAGGCCGGCCGGGGTTAAGCTCGCTTCCGGCATGATGAGCGTCACCTTATCCCCTAAGCTGGCCCCCAACTTCTTGGCCAAGAGGTCGCCGAGGATGATCTGGTAGCGGCCATGATTGAGAGAATAAAAATCCCCTTGGGTCATGAAGTTAGGCAGGATAGAAACCTTGTCCTCCCACTCCGGCTCGATGCCATTGACCATGACCCCCTGCACGCGCCCGCGACTGCTCATCATGCCTTGTATCTGTACGAAGGGGGCCGCAGCCACTATGCCCGGCTTAGTGCTCACCTCTTTTGCTAGGGTTTGCCAGTCACTCAGGCCATTGGGGGCATGTAACGCGGCGTGGGGCACCATGCCCAAGATACGCTCACGCAATTCACGGTCGAAGCCATTCATGACCGACATGACCAAGATCAATACCGCCACACCTAGGGTGAGACCCGCCATAGAGGTGGCGGATATAAAGGAGATAAAATGGTTGCGACGCTTGGCGCCCGTGTAACGTAAACCGATTTTAAAGGGGAGTGATTTCAACATAACAAAACTAACAGGCGATAAAGGGCTAAGACTAAAGAAAAGCCCACGCGAATGAAATGGTCTAACGGAGTTTTTGAGGCTAATATAAGATTAATTTGAAAAACAGGGGATCTTATCGCCATGCGGCCGCATAAAATTAACAAAACAACGGTTTTTATCATCACCCTCTTGGCTTGCTGCTTGAGCCACGGTGACGACCATACAGATGAGCATATAGATGACAATAGCGACGTGCTCACCACATCCGAAGTCATCATGATCCCGCTCATGGAAAAAGACATGGCGGCTAATGTGCTCATGCCGGTGCGAGGAGACCGCCAGCATACGGTGCAAGAGGAATTTGGACCACCGTTTAATATGCAACCAGCCAGGGGCAAGCCGCCCATCAGTCGCTGGGATTATGACGCGTTTTCCGTGTATTTTGAGTCTGGCATCGTCATTCACAGTGTTTTGCGACGTGAGCCGCTTAACTAAGGCCGCTAAAGAAAAGAAACGCCATACCACGACCAAATATGCCACTACGGAGCTGTTTTATTTAACAATGTCTGTTATAACAGTGCGCATAATTGGTTTCGAACACCAGCCACGCCACTTCAGTTAACAATAAAGCGCCGATAGATATGTCCCAATTTGATACCGACCAATTATTCCAAATTGCTGAGAAACTCAGCCAGGATTTCTCTCTTTTTCCTGAGCAAGAAGACAGCACTGCCAGCCCTCATATACAAGGCCTGGTTGACCCCGAGGAAATCCAAAAGAAGCTAGCCTCTCTGCAACAGCTCAACATAGACGACTACATTCAAGAAGTCGTGGCTCCCAGTGAGTCCAAGCAGCGCATGAATGCCAAGCAGCTGATACACAAACTCACCAACCGCTTCATTAGCCAGCAAGAGTTTGGGCCCTTATATGTGGCCGAGGTTGAGCTATCTTTCGATAATCAATTCCGCCGCATCGGCTTCATTGGCCAAAACCGCTCGGAGCAAAACGGTGCCTGGTTGCCCGAACATCATAATCAAGCCGTCAAAGCCATGCGTGGCTTTGCCAAGCACGCCATTCCCATCGTCACCCTCATCGACACCCCGGGAGCCGATGCCAGCGAACAGGCCAACCAAAACAACCAAGCCCACAGCATCTCCAGGCTCATTGCCGAGATGACCAACTGCGACGTACCTACCTTGGGCATTATCCTTGGCGCTGGCTATTCCGGCGGGGCCATCCCCTTGGCTTCCACCAACATATTACTGTCCTTGCGTGACGGCATATTTAACACCATTCAGCCACAAGGCTTGGCCAGCATCGCTCGTAAATACAACCTGTCTTGGCAAGAATGCGCCAAATACGTTGGCGTATCGGCTTATGAACTGCTGCCTAAAAACGTCATCGATGGCATCGTCGATTTTGCCCCCAGCGATCGTATCGACAACCTGCAAAACTTACTCAACGCCATCACCTCGAGCATTGTTAGCATCGAGAACGGGGCCATGAACTTTGCCCGCGAAAATCCTTACCTGATGGACCATTACCAGCGCAGCGTTGAGCGCTACCTGAACCCATCCGAGAAGCTCGCCGCGCTGGAAGAAGATTCCAACCTAATGCTGACCGCGTCGCCTTCCGAGCACCACAACCTGTTTCGCATGACCTACCGTTACATGCGTTATTTGACTCTACGCAAGCGCATCTCTTCCACTACTGTCAGTCATTACAGCCGCCTGGCCGAAGTGGAAGTTCCCAGTGGTAAGCTCATCGAGCG
>CAJXIK010000219.1 GCA_913054445.1 uncultured Bermanella sp. | reverse complement strand
AGCCTTGACTCTGCGCGCCGAGTTTTTCTGGTATCTCGCGCCATAGCATGCAAAATAGGGCATCAATCCCACATTAGACTCGATTTTTTATGGACAATACGCTGCAACACAGTGTTCAAGGGCAGCAGATGCTGGCCGCCATCGACCTTGGCTCCAACAGCTTCCACTTAGTGCTGGCGCGCCTGATTAATGGCCAAGTGCAAATCATCGAAAAACGGGGCGAAAAGGTCATGTTGGCGGCGGGTCTAGACCCAGTGGAGGGCATCAGTGCCGCTGCCCAGGAGCGTGCCCTCGCGTGCTTGCAACGCTTCGGCCAGAGTGTCAGCGCCCTGCAAAAGAGCCAAGTGGTGATCCTCGGCACCAACACTCTGCGTGCCGCCAGCAATAGCCGCGAATTTATGCAGCAGGCCGAAGCGGCCCTTGGGTTTCCCATCGAGGTCATCTCGGGCATAGAAGAGGCGCGCTTAGTGTACCTAGGGGTGGCTCATACCCTAGCCGATGACGAAGGTAAGCGGCTGGTCATCGATATCGGCGGCGGCAGCACCGAATTTGTCATCGGCGAGCGTTTCCAGCCAATACGCTTAGAAAGCCTGCACATGGGCTGCGTGAGCTACAGTGACCGTTTTTTCCCCGAGGGCAAGATTAGCGAGGCAGGTTTCAAGGGGGCCATTGCCAGTGCGCGCCGTGAGTTGTTGTCCATTCGTTTTAATTATCAACGCCTAGGCTGGCACAATGTGGTGGGCAGTTCGGGTACTATGCGGGCGGTGGATCGAGTGTTGCGCGCCTATGATTTAAGCGACAACGGCATCAACCTAACGGCTCTGCGTGGGCTTAAACGTCTCATCCTTAAATTTAAGCGGGTGAGCGAACTGGATATCGAGGGGGTGAAGGCGCAGCGGCGCAAGGTACTGCCAGCCGGGGTGGCGATTCTCATCGCCATCTTCGAGTCGCTGGAGATTAAGACCCTCACCTACAGCGACGGGGCTCTGCGCGAAGGGGCGCTATACGATCTACTGGGGCGTGTGCAGCACGAAGACGTGCGCGAATTAACCGTGAAGGCCATGCAAGAGCGCTTTCAGGTGGATGTTAAACACGCGCAAAACGTTAAAGGCTCGGCCATTAACTTCTATTATCAGGTGCGCCATAAATGGAAGCTGGACGACACCGAGTATGAAGAGTACCTGCGCTGGGGGGCCGACCTACACGAATTGGGTTTGGCCATCGCCCACAACCAGTATCACAAGCATGGCGCTTACCTCGTGCAATACAGCGATATGCCGGGTTTCAGTAAGCCCTTGCAAGAAATTTTGGCTATTTTATTGCGTTGCCAGCGCCGCAAGCTGGTGCCCATAGACCTGTCTAACTTGAGTAAACGCAGCCGCAGTGCCTTGCGCCGTTTAGTGGTGGTGTTGCGGCTGGCGGTGTTGTTGCATCATGGCCGTGGCGATGATGTGGTGGTGGAGCCAGAGATTCGGGTGGAAAAAAACAGCATAGACCTAGTGTTTCCCGAGGATTATCTTGCCACGCACCCCATGACCGCACTGGATTTACAGCGCGAGCAAAGCCAGTTGCAGGTGGCGGGTATAGAGTTGAGTTTTCGCTGATGGTGATGGTGATGGTGATGGTGATGGTGGGGGTTTGATGGGGGCTTGTCGCGCACGGGGTGCGCTCCTACATTAGATGGCAAAGCGCGCTAATAAAATTTGTTGGGCGTTGATTGGCTCCTCGCCAGCGGGCACCTGAATTTTACGATAACTACCATCCGCCTGTAGAGCCCAGCTCTGGCAGTTATCTTGTAGGTACAGCATTAACTCTTCTTGCAGGCGCTTAATCCATTTTTCATTTTCGATGGGAAAACTCACCTCTACTCGGCTCAATAAATTGCGCTCCATCCAGTCGGCACTGGAGCCGTAAATCTTGGGGCTGCCATCGTTGGCGAAGTAAAATACCCGAGTATGCTCTAGAAAACGGCCAATGATGCTGCGCACCCGAATGTTGTCGCTCACCCCAGCGATGCCGGGCACTAAGCGACACATGCCACGCACGATACACTCTATGTGCACCCCCGCCTGGCTGGCCTTATAGAGGGCCTGAATGACCTTGGGTTCGGTGAGAGAATTCACCTTGATGATGATCGTGGCGGGCTTGCCCTGTTTGGCGTGCTCGGTTTCGCCGGCGATGAGGGAGAACAGGCCCTTGTGCAGGGTAAAAGGGGCGTGATAGAGCTTCTTCACGCTCAAGGCTTTGCCCATGCCGGTAATTTGCTGGAAGATCTTATGCACATCTTCGGTGATGTCTTTGTTACAGGTGATGAGGCTGTAATCGGTATAGAGGCGGGCGTTGCCTGCGTGATAGTTGCCCGTGCCGAGGTGGGCGTAGCGGCGTAATTTTTTATTTTCACGGCGCACAATGAGCATCATCTTGGCATGGGTTTTATAGCCCACCACCCCATACACCACCACAGCGCCGGCTTCCTGTAGGCGGTTGGCCAAATGCAGGTTTTCTGCTTCATCGAAGCGCGCGCGCAACTCTATGATCACGGTGACTTCTTTATTCTTACGCGCCGCCTCGACCAAGGCATCGACTATTTCGGAGTTGGCTCCGGTGCGGTATAAGGTCTGCTTGATGGCCAGCACGTCTGGGTCTTGGGCGGCGCTACGAATTAAATCCACCACTGGCGTAAAGCTTTGGAATGGGTGCAGCAGCAGCTGGTCGCTTTTCTTGATGGCCTCGAAGAAATCTTTCTTGCCCTTTAAGCCCTTGGGAATGCTGGGGGTAAAGACTGGGTAGCGCAACTCTGGGCGTGGGGCCTGGCTGGCCACCGAGGCTAAGCGGTGCAGGTTAACCGGGCCATTTACCCGGTACAGGTCCTGTTCGCTTAAATTGAATTTTTCCAGCAAAAACTTCCACAAGGGCTCTGGGCAGTTGTCGACCACCTCGAGGCGTACTGCATCGCCGTAGTGGCGCGCGTGCAATTCATCTTGCAGGGCGCTGGCGAGGTCGGTGGCGTCTTCCTTGTCGAAGGTGAGGTCGGCATTGCGGGTGAGGCGAAACTGGTAGCAGCCCTTCACTTTCATGCCGGGAAACAGTTGGTCGGCATACTGGTGAATCATGCTGGATAAAAAGACGTAGTTATCGCCCCCCGCGCAGATCTCGTCTGGCAGGCGAGTTAATCTGGGCAGCGAGCGCGGCGCCGGAATGAGTGCTAATCCGGTATCGCGGCCGAAGGCGTCCTTGCCCTCTAGGTCGACGATGAAGTTTAAAGACTTGTTCACTAGGCGTGGAAAAGGGTGTGAAGGGTCGAGCCCAATAGGACTGATAACCGGCTGAATTTCATCTTCGAAATATTGTTTCACCCACTTCTTTTGCGCGGCGTTCCAGTCGCCACGGCGAATGAAGTGAATATTCTCTTGGGCCATGAGGGGAAACAGGTGATCGTTTAAGACCTTGTACTGGCGCTCGACGGTCTGCGTGGTGAGCTGGTGAATTTGCTCTAGAACTTGCGCTGGGGGGATGCCGTCTGGGCCGGGCATTTCCCGGCCAAAGGCCAGCTGTTTCTTGAGGCCAGCCACGCGTACCTCAAAAAACTCGTCGAGGTTGCTGGAGAGGATGCATAAAAACATCAAGCGATTCAGCAGTGGGTGGTTGTCATCCGTGGCTTGTTCGAGCACGCGCATGTTGAACTGCATGTGGCTGAGTTCGCGATTGAAATAATATTTCGGCGAGTTCAGGTCGATGCTTGCTTCTGCTTCTG
>CAJXIK010000218.1 GCA_913054445.1 uncultured Bermanella sp. | reverse complement strand
ATTTTAATGCGATTGCCCTGCGGGCTGTACGGCGAGATCTCGACAGGCATCACTAAGTGTGCGACCCTGACTCTTGGCCATCTGTTGGGCTAGGCGCTTGGTTTCATCATCGATTCGAAATTGAATCCTAGTGTCCATAAAAGCCTCGCTTCAGTTGTGTGCGTACAACTACTAGCACGCAGCAACCAGCAAGGCCATCCACGATCGCCTTCGCCACTTCCTTAAATTCCCCCCTCGCCAAGAGAAATATGAAAGATAATTCAGTGTATCAAATGCTTGCTCAGGGTTTACCCTGCGATCAGGCCAAGCGGTTATTTCATGGCCGTGGTGGCTTGTTTGACGGCTGGCAGCAAGTCAATATCGAAATTTACCCCCCTGTGTTGTGGGTCATTATTTATCAGCAGATCGACGAGCAGCCGCTGTTAGCCTTGCTTGAACAGCTAAAGGCCAGCGCAGCTACCTTGGCAATTGAGCATATTTACATCCAGCGTCGTTTCCAGGCGGCTAACCCAGTGCAGGTTTTCATGGGCGACGAGAGCATGTTGGAGACGGATTTTAAGGTCAGTGAGGCCGGGTTGAACTACTGGGTAAATCTCGGGAAAAATCAAAACAGCGGGCTATTTTTAGACATGAGCGCAGGCCGTGCTTGGGTGCGTGAACACAGTGAGGGCAAGTCGGTATTGAACCTATTTTCCTATACTTGTAGTTTGGGTTTGGCCGCGGCGGCAGGCTCGGCCCGAACGGTGATGAATGTGGATATGGCCAAGGCGGCTATTAAGCGGGGGCAGCGCAACCTAGCATTAAATGACTTGGGGGGGCGCAGTGTCTCCTTTATTGCTCAAGACATCTTTAAGATGGTTAAAAAGATAAACCAGAGGGGCCCCTTCGATTTATTGATTGCCGACCCCCCCAGTTTTCAGAGCCGTGCCTTCGATGTGCGTCGAGATTATCAAAAGTTGCTGGAGAAGTTTAAGCCTGCCTTGGCAGCCGATGCTACCCTAGTATTATGCCTAAACAGCCCGGCCTTAGGGGTCGATTTTATGCACGGCCTAGTGGCTAAGGTGTTGCCGGAGGCGGCCTTCGTGGAGCGCCTAGCGAACCCCTCAGTATTGGCAGATGCCGATGAAAACGCATCGTTAAAGGTGCTGATTTATAAGGTGGGTGTTAAAAAATAAGCGGCCCAGTGTCTATGTGGTGTGGCCACCTAGGGTTGAGTCGCAGATGATGGAGCGAGAATGAAAAAGATAACAAAAACCAATGAGCAGTGGTTGCAGCAGCTGGGGGCCGAAGTCTATGGCATCGCCCGCGAGAAGGGCACCGAAGCTGCGTTTAGCGGTGCCTTGTATGAAAATAAGCAGAGCGGTGTGTATGCGTGCACCTGTTGCGGTCAGCCCTTGTTTGAATCCCAAAGTAAATACGACAGTGGCAGTGGTTGGCCCAGTTTCTTCTCGCCCTTGCATGCCGAGGCGGTGGATGAAAGCGCCGACGGTTCTCATCATATGCAGCGTACCGAAGTGTTATGCAGCCGGTGTGATGCCCACTTGGGGCATGTATTTGCCGATGGCCCGGCCCCCACAGGGCTTAGGTACTGCATCAACAGTGCGTCCCTTAAATTCAATAAAGAATAAGGCGTCGATTTATGTGGGCCCTTAGCCATGGCCCGCTGTACGGCTAATAAATGCATAATGCTGATTGCGCACAATTTTATTGTGCTATAAATTGAAGGCTAGCTAAGGGAGTTGCCATGTCTATTTATGATTTTACCGCGCTGGATATTCACGGCTCGCAGCGAGCGTTAAGTGATTATCAGGGTAAAGTGTTGCTGGTGGTCAATACCGCCAGCCAATGCGGTTTCACCCCGCAATACGCTGGCTTAGAGAAGGTTTATGCAGAGCTTCACGCCGGCGGTTTCGAGGTCTTGGCTTTTCCCTGTAATCAATTCTCTCAGCAGGAAAAAGGCAGCGACAGTGACATTGCAAGCTTCTGCCTTAAGAATTATGGCGTGACGTTTACCATGTTTGCCAAGATAGATGTCAATGGTGAGCAGGCCCATCCTTTATACCGTTATCTAAAGGAGGCATCTCCGGGTATCTTGGGTAGCAAGGGCATCAAATGGAATTTCACTAAGTTTCTAATTAACAGAGATGGAGAGGTGGTGAGGCGTTTTGCCCCCACCGCCAAACCCGAGGACATCAAGAAGCACATTGAGGCTTTAATGGTTTAACGGATGGCTTAACGGGTGGCTTAACGGGTGGCTTAACGAGCGGCTTAACGGATGGCTTAACGAATGACTTAACGGATGGCTTAACGAATGGCTTAACGGATGGCTTAACGGATGGCTTAGATGGAGAGCGTATGCCTAATAAAAGTGACGAAGCGTTAATGCTCGATAACCAGCTGTGTTTTCAGCTGTACAGCGTCTCGAGAACCATGACCAAGCTTTATCAGCCCTTGCTTAAGCCTCTAGGCTTAACCTATCCGCAATACTTAGTGATGCTTGTGCTGTGGGAGATGCCCATGGGGCATAAGCACACGGTGACCACCCTCGGCCGAAAACTGCGACTGGACAGTGGTACGCTTACACCCTTGTTGAAGCGCCTAGAAGCGAAGCGCATGATTCAGCGGCGCCGTAGTCAGGTTGATGAGCGCCAGGTTTGGGTGCGCCTCACCGGCTTGGGGGAGTCTCTTAAGCAGCAGGCTAAGCGAGTGCCACAAAAACTGCTGGCTGCCAGCAATAGCTCGGCAGAAGAGGCCGCCAGCGTGCGCAGCACGTTAAGGTCCTTGCTGGCCAGCCTAGATGGCTAGCGGCTACTCACGGTCGTAGAGATTCTTCTTCTGCTCCCAGTCATCCTCTACCTTGAATTTTTCGACTCCTGAGGCCAACTTGTTGGTGGTGGCCTTGCTCTTCTCTTCACGCTGCCGTTCTATTTTGGATTCGGTCTGTTCGATGAGCTTCTCCAATGTTTCTTTTTGCGGCTTTAAATACTGTTTGATGGGGCTCTTGAGGGCGATGCTTAACGCCACCCGTAATTTTCCTAGGGCAGGGCGGTATTTGTTTAATTTGAGGGCCTGCCGTGCCAGCGTGTAGTTTAAATCTAAGCCGATGCGGTAAGTGACGACCTTGAGGTTCTTAACCACTCGCGAGCCGTGAGCCCGGGGAATGAGGCCCAATTTGACGGCGGTAATAATTTGCCCGTGCAGATATTTGACCAATGATTTAATTTCATGGGCTAGGTCGGCGGTGTCTATGGGGGTCCACTTGGCTAAGCGTGCCACGCTGTCGTCTTTTGTTTGGATGGTGCTTTCTAACTGGTTCTGTAATTCCTGATGCATGTCGCTGAGGCCGCTGGTTTCGTTGCCTGCCTCCTGCACTTGCTCGATGATTTGCATGAGGCGTTTAATCATGAACAGCTTAGTGGGGGTGTCTAGGTAAACGTGAGGAATCACCGCCAGCGCACTTTGCATGCGGCGCAGGTCGTCATGTAGGTCTACCAGTAGCCGAGCACGCTCGATGCGGCGTTTTTCCAGTTGGTTCTTAAGGGCGATGCCGCCCACCAGTGTGGCCAGTATCAATGCGCCGAGGATGATGAATGTGATCATAGTGTGCAAAATTTCCCTATTCTACGATTAAGTGTAGACGCTTATTTAGAAAACTTTTCTATAAAAAACTTGACCTATTTCAATGAGATACATAGAATGCGCGCCATCTTGAGACAGACTGATGTCGCAAGCCTAAGTGTCCCGTTCGTCTAGAGGCCTAGGACACCGCCCTTTCACGGCGGTAACAGGGGTT
>CAJXIK010000217.1 GCA_913054445.1 uncultured Bermanella sp. | reverse complement strand
CGATACGTCCGTCCCTGGGCATATGCGCTCCTTGGCATCCATGCCAGCGCGCTATACCGTCCGTCCCTGGACATAAAAAAGGCGGCCTAGGCCGCCTTTTGATCATTCACACCAGCCTCACTAATACTAGTGAAGGCCCTGAATGTAAGCCGATACAGCATCTATTTCTTTGTTAGACATACGCGCGGCGATATCACGCATGACCTTGCTGGCATCGTTAGTACGCTTGTCTTCCTGGAACGCCACTAGCTGTGCCTTAACATAGGCACCGTGTTGACCACCCAGTGCAGGGAAGCCCGCAGAAGACATGCCCTGACCCTGAGCACCGTGACATGCCAAGCAAGCAGGCACGCCGGTGGCGCGGTTACCGGCGCGGAAGGTTTTCTCCCCGAGGGCAACCTTGTCTTTAGCCGCATAACCCACAGTACGGGTTTGCGAGGCGAAATAAGCCGCAAGATCAGCCAGCTGCGATTCGTTCAAAGCGGCGACTTGGCCGGCCATGATGGCATTGTTACGGGTGCCGCTCTTAAAGTCTTTGAGTTGCTTGAGGATGTATTTTTCACCGAGACCCGCCAGCTTAGGAAAACTTGGCGCGGCGCTATTGCCATCCTTGCTGTGACAGGCGGCACAGGGAGCAGATAGTTTTTGGCCAGATGTGGCGTCGGCGGCGTGTGCGCCAACCACTAAACCTAGGGACAACATTAAGCTGATTGCCAATTTTTTCATGGTGATCTCTCTTTAATTGTTTAATTCTTATGCAAGCGTAAATACGCCTGTTTTACTGTGTGCTAAATTCAACTAAAATAGATTCAATAAAGCCCAGTAACCTTTGCCACTTCATATCAATATTGCACTAAGCAAAATTGACGGCCTGAATCGCTAACTATTTATAATAAATGGTTAGCAGGCCTAAGATAATTTTGTGGCATTATAACCAAAGTTACCCCACTTACAACTTGACCCTAAGCAGTAAAAACATCATGGACCCAGTTCTCGTTAATTTTCAGAAGGCGCAGTACCTAAAAAGCGCCCCCAGCTTGAAGCAATGCCCAGAAGATAGCGGCTGTGAGGTGGCATTTGCCGGGCGCTCCAACGCGGGTAAATCCAGTGCTCTTAATACCCTAGCCCAGCAGGGTAAATTAGCACGCACCAGTAAGACGCCGGGGCGTACTCAGCTCATCAACTTCTTTGAGATCGAACCCGGCGTGCGGGTGGTAGATCTACCCGGTTACGGCTTCGCCAAGGTGCCCGATCGCGTTAAGCGTGAATGGCAAAAAAACATGAACGAGTACCTCGAAGATCGCAAGAGCCTAAAAGCCTTAGTGCTGGTCATGGATATTCGCCACCCCCTGACCGAGTTTGATCGCATGATGTGCGACTGGGCCATAGATTGCGATATGCCGGTACACATCCTGTTAACCAAGTCCGACAAGCTTAAGAAAGGCCCCCGTCAAAACACCCTGTTTGCGGTGAAGAAAGAGCTGGCACACATGGGGGACTTGTTAACCCTACAGACGTTTTCATCCCTTAAGAAAGAAGGAGCCGAGGCCTTACGCCTGCAACTTAGCCACTGGTTGGTGGGTTAGCCTTATCACGAAGGGTGCATGCTAATGACAAACTGTGGGGTCGCGCACGGGGTGCGACGCCTACCTGTTGCGCCATAAAAAAAGCCTGATCGCCATTGGGGAAAACGATCAGGCCTGAAACACCTTCGGCCTCTTGGGGAGGAAACCGAAGGCAGCGGTAAATCACTTCTCAACGCTGTTTCAGTTTTCAGCGTAGACGCTCAGACTGGGATTGCCAGTTTTTGCTAGAACCAATCGCCATGAGAGGTGCTGCATAATAGCGGCGCCAAAACAATCGGGCCTGCCCACAGAGATGTGGGTAGTAGGGCAATGGAGGAGCAATTGCCGAGAGGCTGCCCTAGTACGAGGCCACCCCGTGGCCGATTTCAATGTAAAAGGCATTAAGAAATACCGCCAACAGCCGCTAACCCTATAACCCTCGTTTCATCAGGCGTGCCATGAATACTTTCGGCAACTTAGCCAGCGGCCCCTCCATTGTCGGTGGGCAACATGCAAACCTTAATCGACTCGTAACCGACTCCCCAGTCGATCCTTCGACAAGCGCGGCCAGTGACACTCGCTATACCCCCAGCGCAACCATTATTAAAGGCCCCTATGGCGACGCATATGGCCCACCCAAACTTTCCACCCAACTCACCTTCTCGGAGCCATACACCACCGGCGGCATAGCGCAGACACTGGCCAGTAACCTAACCATAGCGCCCCTCCAAAAAAACAGTCTACGCCTCGGCTTTCACGCCACCACGCCCATTTTAAACGCAACCGAACAGCTCAACTCTGGGGTCTTGCATTTACCCAAGCTGGCCAGCCTGGGCGAAGATTATCAACAGGATATTCGCCAATACGCCCAGCTCTCCACTCCAGATGAAAACCGACACTATCAGGCCATGGACCCCACAGGCTTTGTGGACAAAAAAAGTGAAGACCTCGCCAGCATCAACTTGCAACTAAAGACCCGTGACGGCGATACGATAAACTTCTCCCTCACTAGCTATAAGGGTTATGGCAGAGGCGACGATGAGCGCCCCGCCAGTTTTAGCGGCATTCGCGTATCATTCGAGATTGAGGGCGATCTCACCCCAAAGGAATTAAAGCAGCTGGAGGCATTTTCGCAAACCATCCAACAGGCCAGCAGCCGTTACTTCAATAGCGGCCAGCTAGACATGGCAGAGTTGGATTTATCTGCCCTCTCGCAGTTCAGCGATATTGAACTTTCATTTTTAAATAATGGCGACGGCAGCGGCGACCGGCACCTTAAGATGCGTTATCACGACGACCATGAAACGCGCGCCATCGAGGTGAGCCTCAATGGCCACACATCGAACATCAGCATCGATAAGACCTCGCTGGGTATGGACGTCTCCGCCCAGCAATCTCAGCAAGCCCTAGAACAATACCTAATCCTCTTAAAAGACAACGCCAGTGAGGCCCGCGCCCAGCCAGCTGCCGCAGATTTAATGCTCAGCATGTTTAACCTAGGCTTTGCCAACCTACAGGACGAAGCCAAGGCAGCACTAAGTCAGGCCCCCATTGATGTGGCGGCCGCCAGCGCCGAGCAACCCATCAAAAACGGCTTAGTGGGCTTGCCCGACTTCACTTTCTCGTTTGAGGCCAGAACCGAGATGCCCAATGCAAAGCATCAGCCACTAGAACATGTAGGCTTCTCTGTTAATTTATCCTTAAAGAGCAGGGTAAATGAGGATGTCGGCAGTAACACAGAGAGCATCAGCCAGACGCAAAAGTCACATTTAAGCGCCGCTTATTACGCGCCTTTAGATACATGGGATAATGTCGACTTTAAATACCAAAATTATCAATATATTCAGCTCCAGCGCAGCAGTGAACAGGTTACCAACCTAATAACCCAGGACAATGAACTCATACTGGCCGCCGCCACCGAGGAGGGGACGTTCCATAAAACCACCCAAGTCTATGAGATGGGCCAACTGGAGGATGAGAACACAGAGCACGCCGAACATGCACAGATAAGCCATTTTACCGAGCTGGCCAAGCAGGAAAGCGAGCAGCAAACCATGGCGC
This sequence comes from uncultured Bermanella sp., assembly GCA_913054445.1. Classification (GTDB taxonomy): domain Bacteria; phylum Pseudomonadota; class Gammaproteobacteria; order Pseudomonadales; family Oceanobacteraceae; genus Bermanella. The sequence goes on along the minus strand of CAJXIK010000217.1, from coordinate 192 downwards.
TGCTCAATCTGGTGATGATAGACCCTCAGCAGAAACACTAGGGGCTTGAGGCGATGCAGGGAGCATTGCCGAGGGACGGCCAAGGGGTTCGGCCACGGGGTGGCCTCGTACTAGTGTAAACACCCATGTGTGGATGGGGAGCAATAAAGTTGTTAACAGCTATCATTTATTCACCAGAAAGCCTCTTTTGTA
>CAJXIK010000216.1 GCA_913054445.1 uncultured Bermanella sp. | reverse complement strand
ATTGAGGCGAATTTACATATTAATCGTTGACTCTATAGCTAGCCTGTTTATAATTCGCGCAGCTTGAAAGTAAGTCTTATATTTATGCACACCATTACGATGATTTATGTTTATATTTCTTCGTCCTGTTTTTGATAAGTAATAGCAAAATTTCCAGCGAAACGCCTTTTTGGCACCCATTACTCTTTTTAAATAGGATGACATTATGTCTACTACTACTGGTACTGTTAAGTGGTTCAACGAAGCTAAAGGTTTCGGTTTCATCGAGCAAGAAAACGGCCCTGACGTTTTCGCTCACTTCCGTGCCATCACTGGTTCTGGCTTCAAGACTTTGACTGAAGGCCAAAAAGTACAGTTTACTGTTACTCAAGGTCAGAAAGGTCCTCAAGCTGAAGACATCACTCCTCTATAGTTGCCTTGATTCGTAATTTATTACGAATCAATTAGTTCTCTCCTAGATTGAACTAAGCACTACTGAGAAAAGAAAGGGCTAAACCCACGGGTTGGCCCTTTTTTTATGCCTGCTATATAGCTGTGGCCAACCTAGCCATACCAAGTAAAAAAATATTCTCTAAGCAGTTTTTCGTATGAATGACATCAGGAAAACTGACTATACTGCTGTTTTCAATAGGGCTTTGACCTGCATCAAGTCTCATCCCGTTACATTTCACCTGCGCCCCTAATCATGATCTACTAAAAGAAATCAAGAGAACACACACCATCCAATAAGGAAGGTCTATATGTCCGACATCGATATTATCTTAACCACCATAGAACAAACAGGTGAGAATGGCGTGGACCCCACCGCCGCCACCTATGAACGCTTCTTCGCAGCCAGCCCCGAATCCGCCGACCTCATGTCACACATGGACGATATATTACGCGGAAAAATGCTCAACGCCTTCATCGAGCTAGTCATAATGCCGGACGATGAAACCAAGAAAAGCGCGCTGCATTTTGAGATAAAGACCCACGCCGACAACGGTATAAAAGCGGTCATGTACCTTCATTTCTTTGAGGCCTTCTACCGCACCATCGAGGAAGCCCTTGGCGCGCAATGGAACGACGAATACGACGGCGCATGGCAGCGTGAAATATCGAAACTAATGGGTCAAATTGAAGCCGATAGCAGCGAATAGCCATGGCGCAGGCCTGCACGGCACCCTAGATAAGATCCTTATCAGTGCCTGCCTGCTAGGCGAAGCTGTCCGTTACGACGGCAAGAGCCTGCTCTGCGAGCACCCGCTCATCCAGCGTTGGCTACAGGAAGGGCGCTTAGTGGCTGTGTGCCCAGAAGTGTCTGGCGGCTTAACGACCCCGCGCCCCCCTGCCGAGATTATCGTGCACACCGAACCCAGCCCACTAAACGGCGGACAAGCGGTACTGACAGGTGCGGCCAGCGTACAAACTCAGGGCGGAGAAGATGTCAGCGCCGCCTTTATGAACGGCGCACAAGATGCGCTAAAACTATGCCAACAACAGCGTATTTCGCTGGCCCTGCTCAGCGCCCGCAGCCCCTCATGCGGCAACGAACACATCTACAACGGCCAATTTAATAAAACCCTCATCAGCGGCATGGGCGTCACCGCCACCCTGCTAACACAGGCAGGCATCAAGGTTTTCAATCAATTTCAAATTGAAGCGCTGGCACAACAGCTAAACCGCACCCGCTAACACGACACCTAACCCAATACAGCCTAGGGCAATCGCATTACAATTAAAGAGGGGCTAGTGCTGAGAAAAACAAACAGGAAAGACCCTCTTAAGCATGAAACTTAAGAGGGAGTAGCGAATGCTGCGCTAAAGACAGCATTCAGCCATTAACGCAGCTACTCAGGAGAATCCCCAAGAATGGCCTTGATCTCAACGAATTCGGTGAAACCATGGGAGCCCCACTCACGACCAATACCCGACTGCTTATAGCCGCCGAATGGTGCATTCACATCAAATGGCGCACCATTGATATGGATGTTACCGGCACGAATCTTACGGGCCACTTTCTTCGCGCGCTCGATGTCGCCAGAGGTTACATAACCAGACAAGCCATAGGGCGTATCGTTGGCAATGCTGATGGCCTCTTCATCGCTTGTATATGGCAAGATGCACAATACAGGGCCGAAAATTTCTTCACGGGCGATGCTCATTTGGTTGTTAACATCGCTGAAGATAGTCGGCTTAGTGAAACAACCGCGCTCTAGGCCGTCTGGCAAGCCAACGCCGCCACAAATAACTTTAGCACCTTCGTCTATACCGGCGGCGATCATGCCTTGTACTTTTAGGAAGTGTGGCTTGCTGGCCAATGGTCCCATAGTGGTGGTGGCATCCATAGGATCGCCCACTTTAATGGTCGCCACTGTGCGCAGAGCAATCTCTTCGACTTCGGCCAACTTACTGGCAGGCACCAATAAACGTGACGGCGCGTTACAGCTCTGCCCAGTGTTGAGCATCATGGTCTGTACCGAGACCGTGATGGCGGTTTCGAAATCGGCATCATCGAGGATGATATTGGCCGACTTGCCACCCAGCTCTAATGCCAGCTTTTTAATGGTATCGGCGGCGGTCTTAGAGATCATCTGGCCGGCGCGGGTTGAACCCGTGAAGGAAATCATATCTACATCTTCATGGGCGGTTAAGGGCGCACCCACGCTCATGCCATCACCGTTCACGAGGTTAAAGACACCCGCCGGAACGCCTGCTTCATGCAGCACTTCGGTGAGGATTTGCGCGTCGAACGGCGCCATCTCACTCGGCTTCAACACCATAGTACAACCCATAGCGAGGGCCGGAGCGATCTTGCACGCCAGCTGGTTAGCAGGCCAGTTCCAAGGGGTGATCATGGCGCACACACCAATAGGCTCCTGCACGATGGTGGTGGTGCCCTGTGCTTTTTCGAATGAGAAATTCTTAAGCGCATCTAAGGCTGCCACAAAGTGCAGCTCTGGCAAGAGTGACTGCATAGGCTTAGCCACCGCCTCGAAGGGGGCGCCCATTTCTTCGGAGATCGCCAATGCAATATCTTCGGCACGCGTGCGATACACTTCGATGATTTTTTCTAACAGCGCCATACGCTCTTCGCGTGTGGTCAGCGACCAGCTTTCGAAGGCACGCTTGGCGGCAGCAACGGCTAGGTTCACATCGTCGACGCTACCCGCTGAAATCACGCCAGCAGGCTCATCGGTAGCTGGGTTCATGACATCTAGCGTGGCAGGCTTAACCGGATCAACCCACTGACCATCGATATAAAATTTCAGATAACTTCTCATGAATTTGTACTCCTAAGGTACGATTTAATATTCTATTATTTTTGGTTACGAGCGTGTTTAGGCAGACACGAGTTAACTTGGCACTGAATTCGGCGCGACTGCACCCGCTAAAGTAAGACTTAAATGCCCAGAGGTAAAGCGCGGCCTTAAAGTTTTTACTCTATTTTTTATTGACCCTAACCATCGGTGTAGCAACGCCCGTGTTATTTAAAACGCTTCCAACACCGCCAAGAATGCGGCGCCGTATTTATCCAGCTTCTTTTGCCCCACGCCAGCGATGGCCGAGAATGCCGTTAATGAATCGGGCTTAGTGGCCAATAGCTCTTTAAGGGTGGCGTCGTGAAAGATCATAAAAGGAGGAATGCCCTGTTCACTGGCCAGATTTTTGCGACAACCACGCAGCGCCTCCCACAACGCGAGATCTTCATCGGCAATGTTGTGCTCTTTGCTTCTTTGACCGCCCGCCGCCTTACCCTTACTGGGCGTGACATCAACCCTTAACAGCAAAGATTGTTCGCCACGCAAGAGCGCCCGACTGCTTTCGCTTAAATATAACTGGCCGTAATCGAAATTAACATTGAGAAAACCGCG
>CAJXIK010000215.1 GCA_913054445.1 uncultured Bermanella sp. | reverse complement strand
TATGCCCATGGATGGGCGGCCCCTATAAAAAGCGCTAAGCAGGCGTTGCCACCTTAAAGACCAGCTTATCCCCTGCCACATCTGCCACGATGGCGTCACCGGCATTGAAGCGCTGCGCCAAAATATCCTGCGCCAAACTGTTTTCGATATAGCGCTGAATACTTCTTTTTAATGGCCGCGCACCATATACCGGGTCGTACCCTAACTCCACAATCATGTTCATGGCGGCATCGCTAAGCGTCAGCGTCAGCTCACGTTCTTGCAGGCGCTGCCGTAACTGTTGCAGCTGAATGTCGGCTATGCCACGTATTTGCGATTTATGCAGGGGATGGAACACCACCACCTCGTCGATACGGTTGATAAATTCTGGACGGAAATGGCCACCTACAATGTCCATCACTGCCGCCTTCATGTTTTCATATTGCGCCTCGCTCTGTTCGGCAGCAGTATTCTGTGAGGCTAGAGTTTGAATCACATCGCTGCCCAAATTCGAGGTCATCACCAGCACGGTATTTTTGAAGTCCACCGTACGCCCCTGACCGTCGGTTAACTGGCCGTCATCCAATACCTGCAATAAAATATTGAACACATCTGCATGGGCTTTTTCCACCTCATCTAACAAAATCACACTGTAGGGTTTGCGGCGCACCTGTTCGGTTAAGTACCCCCCCTCCTCGTAGCCCACATAACCCGGCGGCGCACCAATTAGGCGAGCCACGCTGTGTTTCTCCATGTACTCAGACATGTCGATGCGCACCATGGCAGCGTCGCTGTCAAACATGAAATTCGCCAGCGCCTTGCACAGCTCGGTCTTGCCCACACCCGTGGGGCCTAAAAACAAGAAGCTGCCGTTGGGGCGCTTAGGGTCCGACAGACCGGCGCGGGAACGACGCACCGCGTTGCTCACCGCCACGATGGCATCGTGCTGGCCCACCACCTGAGCGTGCAACTCTTCTTCCATGCGCAACAGCTTATCGCGTTCTCCTTCCAGCATTTTAGTCACCGGCACGCCGGTCCACTTGCTCACCACCTCGGCAATTTCGTCCTCCGTTACTCGGTTACGCAGCAATTTAAATTCATTGCTTTCTATGTTGGCGTGTTCGGCGGCCAGTATTTGTTTTTCTAATTCGGGAATGATGCCGTATTGCAATTCGGACATACATTGCAAATCGCCGGCGCGGCGTGCCTGTTCCATTTCTAGCTTCGCTTCTTCGAGTTTTTCCTTGGCCTGGGAGCTGCCCTCGAGCACCATTTTTTCTTGGTTCCAGATGGTTTCCAGCTCTACATATTCACGCCCCAGCACATTGATCTCGGCGTTAATTTCAAAGAGGCGTTTCTTCGAGGCCGCATCCTGTTCTTTATTGAGGGCTTCGCGCTCGATCTTTAATTGTATGAGGCGGCGCTCCAAACGATCCATGTCTTGCGGCTTACTGTCTATCTCCATGCGAATAATGGAGGCGGCTTCGTCGATTAGGTCTATGGCTTTATCGGGCAATTGGCGATCGGTGATATAACGGTTAGACAATTTGGCGGCGGCGATGATGGCAGCATCCAAAATTTGTACGCCGTGATGTACCTCGTAACGCTCTTTAAGGCCGCGCAAGATGGCGATAGTGTCCTCTTCATTGGGTTCTTCCACCAATACCCTTTGAAAACGGCGCTCGAGTGCCGCGTCTTTTTCTATGTATTCGCGGTATTCATCTAGGGTGGTGGCCCCCACACAGTGCAACTCTCCACGGGACAAGGCGGGCTTGAGCATGTTGCCCGCATCCAACGCGCCATCGCCTTTACCGGCCCCCACCATAGTATGAATTTCATCGATGAAGAGGATGATGCTGCCCTCTTGTTTCTTCACTTCTTTTAAGACATTTTTGAGGCGCTCTTCGAAGTCGCCACGAAATTTAGCACCGGCTAATAAGGCCCCCATGTCCAACGACAAAATTTGTTTGTCGCGCAACCCTTCCGGCACTTCACCGTTAACGATACGCTGTGCGAGCCCTTCGATGATGGCAGTTTTGCCTACTCCTGGCGCGCCAATTAAAATGGGATTATTTTTGGTGCGACGCTGCAACACCTGAATGGTGCGCCGAATCTCATCGTCTCGGCCAATCACTGGGTCTAGTTTGCCAGCGGCCGCCTGCTCGGTCAGGTCCACGGTAAATTTATCGAGGGCCTGACGATTCTCTTCGGCGTTGGGGTCGTCCACACTTTCACCGTCGCGCACAGTGTCTATGGCCCGCGCCACATTGTCTTTGTGCAGTGAAAAGTGCGCCAATACCTTACCGGTTTCCCCCTTGTCTTCCAGCGCCGCCAACAGCACCAATTCACTGGAAATGTACTGATCACCACGCTGTTGCGCCAAACGGTCGGTGATATTTAGGATGCGCCCCAACTCTGGGGAAGCACTTAAATTGCCATCTGGGTTGCCCACCGTGGGCAGGGATTTTAGGCGCTCATTAAGCTGGCCTTTAAGTGCGTTCACCGCCACCCCCAGCCCTTGCAACAGCGGACGAATGCCACCGGGTGCCTGATCGACCATGGACAACATTAGATGCAGGGTATCGATTTGATTATGGTCGTGACCCAGCGCCAAGGACTGCGCATCGGATAACGCCTGCTGGAGGGAACTGGTAAATTTTTCCATGCGCATGTTGATTACCTTTTTTATTACTCGTTAAACCATTGATGGTGCCGATGGGGCCGTTTTCAAGCTCAAGATCGCATCTAGCAAGTCCTCAATGTGACGCCCCCTGTGTCATAATGACGGTTTTCACTCGCCCCACCGCCTAACAGGAACAAAAAACCTATATGCCAAATCATGTATTACAGGGCGCGCTGTTCATCCTACTAGGGGAAGCCTTACTGGCCATTATGGGGGGGATCATCAAGCACTTAAGTGGCGAGCTGCCCACCGAAGTCATCGTTTTTTATCGAAATTTGTTTGGCCTCATCATGCTCATTCCCATCGTCTTACATCATGGCCCGCAAATATTAAAAACCCAAAAGCTGCATTTGCACCTACTGCGAGCCACCCTAGGCCTTAGTGCTATGTATGGCTTTTTTTATGTGCTGGCAAACATGCCTCTGGCCGAGGCATTTTTGGTGAAACTCACCAGCCCGTTATTTATGCCCATATTGGCGGCCTTGTGGTTGGGAGAGGTTATCAAGGGCAGAACCTTTTTCGCCATCGGCATTGGCTTCTTGGGGGTGATTTTCATCTTACGCCCAGGCACGGATACCTTCGCCCCCGTGGCGTTGATTGGCATAGGCGCGGCGGTCATGGCCAGCGCCGCGAAGGTGACCATTCGTAAGATGGGCCATACCGAGCCCAGCGTGCGCATCGTGTTTTATTTTGGGGTCATCAGTAGCTTGCTGTCGGCCATCCCCCTCATTTGGAATTGGCAGTGGCCAGCCGCGCACCACTGGCCGTGGATTGCTTTGATGGGACTGGTGGGCACCCTAGGACAACTGGCCTTGACCCGCGCCTATCGCATTGCCAGCCCGGGGCAAATTGGCCCTTACGTTTACAGCTCGGTGATTTACGCTGCCACCCTGGGTTGGGTGGTGTGGGGCGAAAGCCTATTAGCCACCACTCTCATCGGCACTGGCTTGATCATAGTGGCGGGCATTTGGAATTTAAAACCTAGCCGAAAAAAAACGCTTAAACCCTAGCTGCCACAAGCCATGTAAGAGGCCACCCCGTGGCCGCTGCTTGCACCAGCCCGCACGGCACGGTTAAGCCCTTGCCATTCAGGGCAATCGCATTAAAACAAGCACAGCGGTCAATCTGTGGAGTCCGCCTGATCAAAGTTAGGTTTAGTGCTTGTTTAGGTCGCCGCTTCTCTATTTATAATAAAGCATCCATGAGGGCTT
>CAJXIK010000214.1 GCA_913054445.1 uncultured Bermanella sp. | reverse complement strand
CTCAATGACAGCGCCATCTATAACGCCACCAATATTCGCAGTATCCTCATGCGCCTCTATCGAGCGGGTAAGCCGTTGGTGGGTCCGGGTAAAGCTTATGTAAGGGCGGGCGCTGTCGCTAGTACTTACTCCGGCGTACAGGAAACCCTCAAGGCCAGCGCCACGTTATTAACGTCGGATGCCCATTGGCCGGCGCTCATCAGTAACCCTCACTTTAAGGTGCGCATCAATACTCAGGTGGCCCGTTCCCTTAATATCGTGGTGGGCGATGAAGAGGAGGTGGGCAGGGACATCGAGGGGGTCATGCCATGAAACTAAAAAATGCCTGGGGCCTCTATGGGCAAATATTGTTGCTGGGCTTGGGGCCTGCGTTGGTGCTGTCTATTATTTTGGGGGGCTACTTTATCAATGCCCGTATTCAAGATGTGCAGCAAGAGCTGGATAACAAGGGGCAGCTGATTGCGGTGCAGCTTGCTTCCGCCGCCGACTATTTTGTATTAACCGGTAACCCCTCCATTATCTCGCCCCTTACGCGAGTGCTGCTAGAAGACAAGGATGTGCAGTTCATCGAAATAGAAGATATTGCCGGTATCCTGCTGTACAGCCACAGCGATGGGCACACAGTAAAGCATAAGGACATCGACAGGGGCCTGTTGCGCTGGTATCAGGCCGATATCATTCAATACGATGTGCTCGGGGATGATGAAGACTGGTTCACGGCCGATAATCAGGAAAAAGTACTGGGGCAAGTGCGGGTGGGTCTGTCTGGGGCCTTCATGGCAGAGCGCCAGAATGAGATATTAATACATGCCTTGCTGATCGCCACAGTGGCCATGCTGATCTCTGGCCTGATCGCCTGGTTGAGTGCATCCCGTTTAGCCAACCCTATCACCCGTCTCTCCAACACCGTGGATCGTATGGCGCAGGGGGATTACAGCGCACGCACCGAGGAGTTGGCCAGTGGTGAGGTGAAGCAGTTGCAGGTGGGGGTCAACACTCTAGCCGGAGCCTTGCAAGCAGCGGAAGAGGTGCAGCAGCATTATGTGGAGAGCCTCATCAGCGCCCGCGAAGCCTCGGAGGCGGCCAACAAGGCCAAGAGTGAATTCTTAGCGGTCATGACCCATGAGCTGCGCACCCCCATGAACGGTGTGCTGGGCATGTTGCAGCTCATGCAGTCCACCACCATGAGCAAGGAGCAGGATGAATACGTCGAGATCGCCCTTTCTTCTGGCGATCACCTGCTGGGCTTGATCAATGATGTCTTGGACTTTTCTAAGATTGAGCAGGGCAGCATCGAGTTGGAGAGCCGTTTCTTCGACTTAGGCAGTAGCCTGCGGCGCATTGGCGATGGCTTTAAAGCCATCACTAAGGCTAAAGGGTTGGATTTTCAGGTGAAACTGGGCGAGATCGAGCGTTTAATGGTCAATGCCGATGAGGTTCGCTTGCGCCAAGTACTGACGAACCTGCTGGGCAATGCGGTGAAGTTTACGCAAAAGGGATACGTGCGACTGTCGGTGGAGGCGCTCGAATATGTCAGAGGTCAGGTGAAAATCAATATTGTGGTGAGCGATTCGGGCAAGGGCATCAGTGAGGAAAATCAGGGGCGGATATTCGATGCCTTCCAGCAGGAAGATGCCTCCATCTCTCGGCAGTATGGCGGTACCGGCTTGGGCCTGGCCATATCTAAGCAATTGGTTGAAAAAATGGGCGGTCAGCTCTTGCTGCAGAGCACGGCCAAGCAAGGTTCACGCTTCATCTGTCAGTTCGTGTGGGACTGTCGTACCAGCGAACAGAGGGGGCACATCCAAGGGGATTTAGAGGAAAAGCCACAGCAATTTAGCGGGCCTATCCTGTTAGTAGAAGATAATGAGGTGAATCAGAAGGTGGCGCTGAAGATGCTAGCCGCTTTTGGCTTGCAAGTGGACGTGGCAGTGGACGGGGTGCAGGCCTTAAAGCGGTGTCGTCAGTGTGCTTATGGGCTCATCCTCATGGACTTGCAGATGCCTAACATGGACGGCTACGAGGCCACGAAGGCCATTCGTGGGGAGGAGGGCTTAAATCAAAATACCCCCATCATCGCCTTAACCGCCAATGCCTTCTATGAAGTGAAAAGCCAGTGCCTAGAGATGGGCATGAATGACTTCCTAGCCAAGCCCTACAAAAAAGCGTTGCTGGGGGAGTTGTTGAATCGCTGGCTGAGCGCTAAGGCGGCGCATGGCTCATCACCGCTAGGGCGTTAAGCGATTTATGCCTTGCGACACTGAGTTTGCAACCAGGCGATGATGTCCTGCCCCACCGCCTCTCCATTCACCTCGTTGAGCATCTCATGACGGCCATCTTCATAAAGGGTGAGTGTCACCCGCTCTTGCCCGGCATCTTCATAGGCGCTTGCCAGCCTTGTTAAGCCCTTGCCCATGAGCCCCACTGGGTCATGGCTGCCCCCCATGATCAAGATAGGCAGGTTAGCCTGAATGTTTTTTAAGTTGCCTTTGCTAAATAATTTAGCCAGAGCGGCTAAGAATTCGTGCCATAAGCCAGTGCTGCAAGCAAAGCCGCAGAGGGGGTCCGAGATGTATTTATCCACCTGCTCGTCATCCGCACTCAGCCAGTCGTACGCGGTGCGATTGGGCTTAAAGGCCTGATTGAACGAGCCAAACGATAAAAACTGCATTAGTCGGCTGCTGTTGTCACGGCCTAGGCGCCTGCATTCAAGGGCTGCGATCCATCGACCTACCCTAGATAGCCAAGTGGCTTGCAGGTTAGAGCCGGATAGAATCAAGCCGTCTATGTTGCGCGAACAGGTGCTGAGATAAGACTGTGCGATGAATGAGCCCATGCTGTGGGCGAACATAAAATAAGGGATGTCGGGCGCACAGATATGGTCTCTAACGGTCTCTAGGTCGTTTAATACGCTTGACCAGCTGCCCGCTTGGCCGTAGCTGCCTGTTTTAGTGGTGGCGCTGTCACCGTGTCCCCTGTGATTGTGGGCCACCACAGAGAAACCCGCTGCCACCAGTTGCTTGGCAAATGCGTCATAGCGCTTGGCGTGTTCGGCCATGCCATGATTGATGTGTAGCCAAGCACTGGGGTGTTCATTTTGCCAGGTGAAAACTTGAATTTGATGGCCATCGACCCCCTGGATTATTTTTTCAATCATGTCGCTACCCCTTATTTTTTTATCTATATTTAGCATACGGAATAAAATTTGAGTACATATTAACAAGACTCTCTTGGGGATTGCTTGTCACACTTCATTATTCGGTTTTAAGTCCTCACGGTGTGCCGCCGGGGCTTTGCTGGGGTTTATAAAACTGGTAGTCTTGCCCACTATTAAATTCGCTTGTACGAAATATATACAGTGGTAGCTACCCAACAAGGTTTGTAATTTAAACGGAGTCAAGATGGACGATAATTTTTTTAGCGATCAGTACCCCGAAGGTTTACCGGCCACGGTAGATGTGGACAAATATCGCAGCGTTGTCGAGGTATTCGATAAGAGTGTGAAAAAATTTGCCGAGCGCCCAGCATTTACTGCGGTGGGTAAGACGCTCACCTATGCCGAGGTGGATCGTTTATCGGCTGACTTCGCGGCCTACCTGCAAAATGACACCAACTTACAAAAAGGCGACCGCATAGCGGTGCAACTGCCTAACATATTGCAATATCCCGTGGTGGTGTTCGGTGCCATGCGCGCGGGCTTAATTGTGGTGAATACCAATCCGCTTTACACCGAGCGTGAGATGGAGCATCAGTTTAACGACTCAGGTGCTAAGGCATTGGTGGTCTTGGCGCAAATGGCAGGCAAGGCCGACCGCGTAGTGCCCAAGACGCAAATAGAGCAGGTCATCGTCACTCAGGTGGGAGACCTCTGTCCCCCGCTAAAACGTACCCT
>CAJXIK010000213.1 GCA_913054445.1 uncultured Bermanella sp. | reverse complement strand
TGATTCATGTTTAAGTTTGGCTTTCTCAAGCTCAAACTCCTCAGTAATCGAATCCTAATCAACTCTGCTTACCCTCATAAGCCTCTCTCCTTGTAAGGTGGGCCTATATTAATCGATAAGGATTAATCTACAGGTATTATTAAGTCATGTGGTTTAATAATAGCGCTTTCAATGGAGGTTTAAAGCTTACCTGTTGATCTGTCGGGCGGTTTGTTATTGCCACGCTCGTTTGAGGTATAGGAAACCAGAAAAGTGGTATCAAAAATGGCAGTACGATAGGCGGCTCTGGCAGGATTTGATTGAGCCTTGCACCGGGGGATAGCCTTGCACGCCCTGAATACAGGCGCTATGCAGGGCTTTATAGCGCCTTCTAAAACATCTCATCAAACGGGTATTTAACGCTGATGTTTAAGTTGAAGCCCTCATAAATATCACCCACACCGGCCATGTAGCCGGTCTCCATATTTATTTTTATTTTTCTCATGGGGGTCGGCACGTCCACCGATAAGAAGAAGTTAGCGCCCATGCCATCCAGATAAACCCCATCTAAGCCATAAAAAAAGTTGGGGCTGTGGTTGATGCTGGTCATCACCCCAGCACTGGCAAAGGCGTCTGTGCCGTAACCAAGGCGATAGCGATAAATCATGCCGTTTACTTGTATGTTTTCATCCTGGTAGCCCAGCATGGGATTGTTTTTGGAGTCGCCACTGTTTAATGCGTTGGTGCCCATCTGCCCAAATGAAACCAGGTTCAGGTTACTGGGTTTAACTTCTTCCACCGAATCTCCCGCCTTGATGAATGCCTTGCTTAAGCTGTAGTTGTTGCTTAACGAAATTTCTCCCACAGAGTAGTCTTTATGCACGCTCTTGATGTTGACCTCGGCCAGCTTTTCTCTAAAGGCCTCATCACCCTTAATGGCTTTTATGTCTTTAAAGATGGCGTATGAGGCGCCATCAGTGACGCCAGAGTTTTCCCCGAGGTTAATGGCCACCTTGTTTTCATGGATAGAGATGATCTTGCCGTTGTAACTGGTTTTATCTTGGTTGCTGGCCAGTTCAATGTAGTGGTCGGCGGCAATAGAGAGGCGGCCCAATAATATTTGTGCGGTGGAATAGGTAGACTGAGTGTGGTTTACCTGCACGATGCCAGTGGTGTCCTCAATCCAGCCAAAGGTTTCCCCCTGTTTATTGGTGAGCTTTTCACCGGGCTTAAAGATGCGGAATATTTGCCCCTCTTTAATGCCTGCGCTGCTGCCGAGATTAAAGTAAATCAATTCCTTGGTGGTCTTCACCACATTGCCCACCTCGGCTAATTTTACCTTTAACATGAGGGGCAGTTCAGACTCTAGGCTGGAGAACATGGCCTGCGGGGAGCTGCTCTTGAGGTCGCGCTCTATGTTTAAAATTAAATTACCGGTCTTCACCGAATATAATTTTATGCTCAGGTGCGGCACGCTGGGGGCGCTGGAAAACCAGCTCGACTCACCCTCGACGCTAACGATCTTAGCGAGGGTGATGCCGTCTACTTTACCCTGATTTTCGGTGATTAAAGCGTCTAGGGTCTGCTCTTGTCTGTGGCTTATCTTGCCTGCGCTCTGCCAGTGCTTAAGGCGGCTAAATGATTCGCTGAGCAGCTGCTTGAATTGCCCCGCATGGGGTTGCAACGCCTCATCCAGTTGAATGTAAATTTGACTTTTCTGTGCGGCTAGAACCGGTGCGGTAAACAGTAAAAATAGAATTACTGCGAGTGAGCGAACCATACATTACTCCCTTAATGAGTCTCATATTGACCTTAGCCAATGGCCCCGTATATGGCGAATGCCGAGGGTGAATATGTGCCTGCGATAAAGATTTATTTTGTTGATAAAAGGGTAGCTTTAGATTTTTTAAATCTATGTGGTGGGGCATTTTAGGGCCGTTTCTTTCTATACTTTTAGCTAACGTTTATCAGCCGTTAATAGCAGGAGGCTGCCCATGATTAAGCTGTTGGTACGATTGGTGTGTGGTGGCTTGTTTTTAATGTTGCTGGCCTGCCTGCATGAAGAGGACACGGGCACCCCTGTGGCCGAAGGTGGAGATATGCCGCTTCCCGAGGATACGGGGGAGCCAGCAGATGACTCGCCAGACGACCCCGTCGTGCCAGATAACCCAGCCGTGCCAGATGACTATGGCAAGAACACCCGCAACGGCACCTCTCCCTTGGCGGTTAACATCGCCCCCTTCGCCGCCTGGACCCCAGGTTGGGTGCTCATCGATGGTTTCGCCAAGACCCAACCTTGGGTTTCCAACCTGTGTAACAGCGATGCATGGGGCTCTGGCCCGGCTTTAAACCTAGATGCCGATGGCTGGGTCACCCGCCTGACTGATAATCAATGCGCCGATACCCTAGCCTTCGGCTCTCAGGCGGGCCATTACCCAGACGGTGAGTATGTGGTGCTGTGGGAAGGGCAGGGCACCCTAGCCATGCGTTGGGATGTAGAGCCCCAAGTGGTACACAACGAAGGTGATGCTATCACCACTAAAGATGGCCTGAAGCGCATGACCTTTACCCTGCCAAAGGCGGCCCAGACCGACCTCGGCATAGGCATACGTATCGCCAGTGTCGGCGCTGACCCACTGAAAAATATTCGCCTGATCGTGCCTGGTGGCATGTGCGGTCGCAGCGCCAGTGAGTTGGACTACTTTAAGTTTTGCCAGAGCGCACGGGGCGGTGAGGGCAGCTGTGCGAGCGATGAGCGCTGCTTCGATTTCGAAGACATCTACTGGGATCGCTTCCATGATAGCGTGGCCAGCATGAATCAACCCAAGGCCATCTTTCACCCTCTGTACGCCGCCAGCTATCAACAATACCGAGCCGTGCGTTTCATGAAGTGGCTGCGCCCAGAAGACAGCCATGTTGAAAACTGGAGCCAGCGCGTCGGCGTGCAGGCGCAGAGTTTCAGTGACGATACTAAGGGCCTGCCCATCGAATACATAGTGGCCTACGCCAACCTATTAAACGCCGATGCCTATATCAACGTGCCCATGATGGCCAATGACGATTATGTGACGCAATACGCTCAGCTGATGAGCAGCGGACTGCACAGTCACCTCAAGATGTATTTGGAATACGGCAACGAAATTTTTAACCCGGTCACCCCCTTGCCCTACGGTCATGCTTTGGCTAAGGCCAATGAAGCTGGCTCTGGCATCCCCGCCAGCGACAGCGATTTAATCAAGACCGCCAAGTACGCGGCACGGCGCTCACGGCAAATTTTTGATATTTGGGATGCGCAAGTTAGTCAGGCTGACGAACGCCTCATCAAAGTGCTAGTGGGCTTTAACCCATTGCGCGATTACACCTTAAATGTACTGGATTTCGAAGACGCCTTTGCCAAGGCCGATGCTCTGGCCATTAACGGCTACATCGGGCCTAACCGCCTGTATGTAGACGACGTGGCGGCGTTCGATGCCATGAGTGTGGAGCAAATTCTACAGGAAATAACGGTGGGCGACGTGGTGCACTCGGAGTCCTCCCTAGCAGAGCTAAATGCTGTGTATGTGACCCATGCCGCCTATGCCAGCGCCAGAAACTTGCAGCTCATTAGCTACGAGGGGGGCAACTTCATGCAGACCACGGGTGCGCCCGCGGCTACCGTGAATACCTTCTTTGCCCTCAACCGTGATCCCCGACTGGGAGATGCATTCGTGCAAAACTTTAATAATTTTCAGGCAGCTGGTGCCACGAGTTTCTTCTTTTTTCTCAATGAAGACTTGTGGACCCACGAGGGGGCCTTCGGTGCCAGGCGTTACCAAGACGAGAGTCGCAGCGATGCCCCAGTATTCGATCGGCTCATGAGCTACATAGAGCAGACCCTGTGCTGGTGGGATGGCTGTGAACGTGTGTTACCGGCAGACCAATAGAGTAATA
>CAJXIK010000212.1 GCA_913054445.1 uncultured Bermanella sp. | reverse complement strand
TGTTGATTGGGGTGTTGATTGTGAGTGCCCATCAGTATTCGATACCCGCTTGTGCCTTTACCCCTAAACGGAAGGCGTGGCGTTCGTCTTGAATGACGCTGATGGTATCGGCCATGTCTTGCAGCGGCGTGGCCATAGTGCGCCCGGTAATGATGACGCTTTGCATCTTGGGCCGCGCCTTTAATGCCGCCACCACAGGCTCTACCTCTAGATAGCCGTACTTGAACATGTAGCTCATCTCATCGAAGACCAGCATGTCGTATTGTGCGTCTTGTAGCATGGTCTCGGCCAAGGCCCAGGCTTTTTGCGCGGCGGCAATATCCTGGCTTTTATCTTGTGTTTCCCAGGTGAAACCGTGGCCCATCACATGCCAGTCGATGAGGGCGTGATCTTTGAACAGTTTATATTCGCCGGTCACTAGCCTGCCCTTGCTAAACTGCACCACGGCGCAACGCTTGCCGTGACCCACAGAGCGCGCCATGGTGCCGAAGGCCGAGCTGCTTTTGCCCTTGCCATTGCCTTTTAACAAAATAAGCACGCCACGTTCTTCGGTGGCCTTGGCAATTTTTGCATCCATCACGGCTTTTCTGGAGGCCATGCGCTGCTGGTGTTTTTGATCACTCATGTGTTTTTTACACTCATCAATCGTTAAGCCAAGGCAGGCATAACTAAGTATTGGGCACCCAGCTGCTGGGCTATGGTGTGCGCTCTGCCGTGTTTGACCTGGGACTGTTCCATGTCAATTACCACGGAATCTGCACCTAGGTTAATGCCCTGCACAGACTGTTTGCTGCGGCCATCGGTTAAGATGTAGCTGCGCACGGCGAGGTTGGGCATCTGCCGTTTGAGTTTTTGCAGGTAGCTTTGAGCCGCCATTAATGCCCCCCGAAAAGGCGTGCCGCCCCCGGCATTAATGCCTGCTAAAAAATCGGCAATTTGCTTGGGGGCACGCACTTGGGGTAATAGCTCATCTACTTTATCGTTACCAAAACCTAAGATGCAGAGCTGCTCGCGCTGCAAATAAGCTTGCTCGGCTAGGTTGAGAATAACGCCCTTAGCCTTTGCAAAACCATGGTGGGTGAGGGTAGAGGCACTGGTATCCAGTAACACAAAATGCAAGCGCGCCTCGCCCCGTGGCATTTTTTTGTAAGCCAAGGATTTAGGCGGCCAAACACCGGCGTTGCCAATAAGCGTTTGAAACCAGTTGGGGCTGCTGGCGGTGTCTTGACCACGGTGACGGCCACCGCCAGCGGCCCCTTTTTGTTTGCCCACTAAATCTCCCAGAGGGCTAGCCGCTAAGGCATTTTTAAAATCGTTTAACGGGCCAAGGGCTTGGCTAAACTGAATGTCTTGCGCCTGTGGGGCCATGCTGCCCCAACTGCCTTGCTTTTCATTGTCGCTTTTTTCTGGCTCGCTTGTGGCGGACGGCTCTGGCGGACGGCTATAAGGGTTTTCAGGGGGTGGCGGATTGTTATTTTGCTGGTTTGAATCTGCGCCGTTAGGCGGCGGGCTGGCCGCAGGCGAATCGGGCTTGGATTTTCTGCGATGACTCAGTACTAGCTCGCACACCGCATCTACATCTTGCTGGTCTATGCTATTTTTTCCGCACCAAGCGGCATGGGCGAGCGCGGCACGATACCAAACCAAATCGGCACGCATGCCATCGACATTGGCCTCGCTGCAACGCATGGCTATGCGGCGGCGAATATCTGCGCCGCAGCTAATAGTAGCTAAAGACGCACGGGCCGCCTGTATGCGCGCAATTAATTGCTGCTGTTGTGGCTCATAGCTTTGACAGAATTCGTTTGGATTGGTATCGAATGCTTCGCGGCGCAAAACGATTTCTATGCGCTCCTCGATGCTAAATGCGTTGTCTAGATCGACCATTAAACCGAAGCGGTCTGTTAGCTGCTCTCTTAGCTCACCCTCATCTGGGTTCATGGTGCCGAGCAATAAAAAGTCGGCGGGGTGTTGGTGGCTGATGCCGTCGCGCTCGATATGGTTGATGCCACTGGCCGCCACATCGAGCAACACATCTACTAGGGAGTCGGCCAACAGGTTCACTTCGTCTACATATAAGACGCCGCCATGGGCCTTAGCGAGTATGCCCGGCTTAACGCGCACATCTTGGTCATTTAATACGCTTTGCAGATCGAGCGTGCCCACCAGCATCTCTTCGCTGGCCCCCAGCGGTAAGGTGACAAAATTATGGGGTTGTGACTGAGGCAGAATATGGGCTAGACCGCGCGCGAGGGTCGACTTAGCGCAGCCGCGCGGGCCACTGATCAACACCCCACCGATGGCGGGATTGATGGCGGCGAGGATTAACGCCGTCTTGAAATTTTCTTGCCCGGCCACAGCTGAAAAAGGAAATTGCCGCATATGTATTCCTCCAGAGTCAGATAAACCGATGGGCTCAGGGGGTGAATAAATATCAGAAAATTAGCGACGCAATAAAAGAAGTAACAGATGAAAACCTTTCACTCCCTGTGGCTTGCATAGACTTGCATGCGGGGTCATCTGTATTACACGCGAGCTTAGCCGTTCGCGTGGCTTCTATATTCCTACCGAATATCACTGAAGTTGCTGTCAAGCTGGTTCCTGGCTTACGTCTTAAAATAGCGACCCTTGGCAGAGGCTTAGCTTTGCTGAATAACCAGGCGCTGGGTGACGTTTACAGTTGCGGAGGCAGCGACGGATTAACCGTACTTCCCTTTAATTCATACGATGAAAACTTGACGGCGCAAGATTATTTCAATGGGGCGAAAGTGTCAATTCAATTATATTTCCCCCCTTATACTAAAAAGGCATACGTAAGAAAGCGCCACTATAGGTAACCTTATTTGCTAGTTGCAGCACTTATCTCTTATCTGTAGGATGCGCGCCACTTAATTAATTTTAAAATAATGGTCCCGTACTGCTAACAATCGAGTATGGGTTAAATGGGAAGATAAGTTAAAATCTTACGCTGCCCCCGCAACGGTGATGGATACCCTCCTAAGCCCGATACCAGCCATTAACCACCTTAATCTTAAGTAATTAGTTGCGGAGGGCGACGTTACCATGCACACACTCATCTCAAGATACCTTCAGGACAGTCACTTCGACTGCTTCCCCAAGTCCTTAACCGTTTATCGACGGCACTATGACTGAATGTTTATTTTCACCCCCCTATTTAGTTCTGTGATAGCAACCCTGTGATAGTAAGCCTGTGATGGCCAACGCCCATATTTGTTAAGCAGCTTGTAAATTGAGAGAGAGAGACTATGTACACACGATTAAGCACCCTTGCCTGCTGCGGCCTTATTTTCCTGCCAGCGCTCGCGCAGGCCCAAGACTCGGCCCTGCATGAGCGCATTAATGAACTGGAAAGCAGGCTAAACCAACCCCAACACAGTTTTGCCAGCAACCTCGACATCAGCGGCGTCGTTGAACTGGAGGCTTTTTCACAGAACAAGCTCGGTGACAACGACGAAGATGCCGACCTCGCCACCATCGAGGTGAGCATAGAAACTCAGGTTAACCCTTGGGTCCAAGCCAGTGTATTGCTATTACACGAAGCAGGCAGCGATCAAGACCTAGTGGTTGACGAGGGCTTTATTACCTTCTCCTTTGCCGAGAGCGCAATACAGGTGATAGCGGGTAAGCAGGTGATTCCATTTGGGCGCTTTGAATCCAACATGATCTCCGACCCGCTGACCCTAGAGATGGCTGAAACCAAGGACAGCGCCATCATCACCCGCTTTGGCGATGACCAACTGCACGCCAGCCTTTATTTCTTCAAGGGCGATGTGCAGAAGAGCAGCCGTAACAACACCACCACGCAGATGGGTGCCAACCTAGGATACGCCATCGATACTGGCGACCTGCAACTGGACTTTGGCCTAGCTTACCTGAGCGACCTAACAGAGA
>CAJXIK010000211.1 GCA_913054445.1 uncultured Bermanella sp. | reverse complement strand
ATGTATTTCGGCTTGCTGCCCTTAGTGCCCGGGTTCAGTCTGGCCTTGGCTTTCTTTACTTTCTTGTTGAACTTATCAAAAATTTTCTTTTTACGGTTCATGATGGGGCCATGTCGCTAGGGAGTAGTGGCGGATTGTAATGACGCGGTGCCAGATGGCAAGGCGATTTTTAGAGAGTTTTTTGCCCTTAGAGCGTGTCTAAGGTTTAAACTGAGCGTATTAAAGGAGGTGGCACCTAGCTGCCATCGGTCAACAACAAACTCGGCTAAGCATCCAGAGGGCATCGCATGCACGAACTAATGGCTAATTTTATCGGCCTCTTCAGCGAATCTGCGCCCTATCTGCTGGCTGGCCTATTGTTGGCTGGGGTGATTCGGCTGTTGATACCCGACCGCTGGATTCAAAAGGTGCTGGGCAAAGACAGCTCGGTGGTCACCGCCGCGCTTATTGGCACGCCCTTGCCTTTGTGCTCCTGCTCGGTGATTCCGGCGGCCATGGGCATACGCCGTGCCGGGGCCAGCAAGGCCAGTACCGCAAGCTTCATGGTGGCCACCCCAGAGACCGGAGTGGATTCCATCGGCGTGACTCTGGCGCTCATGGGCCCCATCATGGCCATCGCTCGCCCCATTGCGGCCATTTTTTCGGCCATCGTGGCGGGCACGCTGGTGCGCAGCTGGGATGTGGAAACCCCGCCTCCGCAAGAAGCCGTGAAGTCTTGCTGCAAGCAGGGTAGTATCTCGCCCCAGCAGGGTCGCTGGGCTAAGGCGCGGGCCGTGGTGCAATACGGCTATGGCAAGTTATTGTCGGATTTTATGGGTTGGTTATTGGTGGGCCTGTTTTTCGCCGCTCTCATTCAAACCTTCGTGCCCGCTACCTTCTTGAGCCAATACGGCAGCGGTGTGGGGGCCATGGTGCTGGTGACGCTGATCTCTGTGCCCATGTATATCTGCGCCACCGCCTCGACCCCCATCGCCGCTGGCTTGATGTTGTCTGGGGTCTCGCCGGGGGCGGCTCTGGTCTTCATGCTGGCGGGCCCGGCGACCAACATCGCCACCCTCATGGTGGTGAAAAATGAACTGGGCATGCGCTCCTTGGCGGGCTACTTGTGTGGGGTGATCTGCAGCGCCTTGTTCATGGGGTTGCTGCTCGATGCCTTGCTTAACCATTTTGATGTCACCCTAGTGGTGAGCATGGGAGAACACGGCGAGATGGGCTCGCGCTTGTATTCCCTAGCGGCGGTCATCCTCGCCGCGTTAATTGCCCTGCAATATGGCAAGAAACTAAGGGCCCATTTTTTCCCAGAAAACAGTCAAACCTCACAGGAACACTAAGCCGTAATGAAGTTACAAGACATAGATAAAAAGCGTTACCGTAAACACTTGAATATGGTCATCGTCGCCTTGATCATCAGCCTCATGACCCTAGCCTTGAGCTTTGGTCAGCTTTTCATCGCCCTGTTATCCAGCGCCGATGGCGACAACTTCATCTTTAATTTAAGTGGCGTGGCCCTGGCGGGCGCTATTTGCCTAGGGGTGCTGCATCGGTTACGGCATCACGAATTCATGCGTGAAGTATTTTACGTGTGGCAGCTTAAGCAAAGTTTGAACAAGATTTATCGCAAGCTCAGAAAAATCGAAGCCGCCCGCGATGACGGCAATGTGGATGCGTTCATCATTCTTAATTTTTATTATGCCGCCAGCAGTCAGCTTTTTAAGCTGGATGACAACACTATCACTATGGATTCGTTGCAGGCAGAGATCAATAAACTAGCAGCCTTGCTCGAGTCTAACGACGTTAAGGTGTCTCTGGATGATTATAACAGCGCCCTGTTAGCGGCGTTTTAGCGGCCGCCTAGGGGGAGGGTGACGCTGGTCAGACTATTTCTTGATGGGCTGCCACTGAAAGCCGTCTTGTGTTTTCTCGGGGGCTTTTTCTTCTTTCTTTTGCGGGCCGTCGATGACGTCGGAATTAGGCCCGTGGGCTTTATTGTGTTGCTCGCGGGCCTCGCGCTTGATGGCCATTTGGGTCTTGTCTGGGGTGGCGGTGACCTTCATGGTCTCGCTGCTGGCGGGTTCTTGCGGCGAGTCAGCGCCCTCGTGGTACTTAAGCTGCATGCCCTTCAAGAAGTTACGCAGGATTTGATCTTGGCATTCACGAAAGCTGCGATGACCCGGCTTGCGGAACAAGGCGGTGAGTTCGGGCTTGCCCATGATGAAGTTGGCGGATTTCATCATGTTAAGGATGTCTTCATCGATGAGGTTGAGGGCAATCTTTAATTTTCTGAAGATAATGTTGTTGTTGAGCTGATGCTCGGCCACTGGGGCTGGCCCGTCTTTCTTACCGCGCTTCTCGACGATTAAACCATTGAGGAATAGGGCGAACTGGTTGTCGGTGAGGCGCACAAAGGCCGGATCATCGTCTTTTTTAAGCCAGGCGCTGATCTCTTCGCGGGTGACGGCGAAGTCTGCCAGACCAAACAGGGCAATCATCTTGGAATCGCTAAAATCGAAGGTATAGCGCAAACGGCGCAAAATGTAGTTATTGGTCACTGGTTGGCCTACTTCTTTTGAATATGAGTGATTTTATCCCATGTGGGGGGGGATGTGTGGTTTATCTTGTGGCGGCTTAGCTGATTTATACGGGGCACTGCACTAGAATAGCGGCCACTAATTTAAACGGGGAACATCATGGCCCAAGCATTAACCGAGCAGCAAATTCTTGAGCTAGACAGGCAGCACGTGTGGCATCCGTACTCGGCGTTCGATATGCCGTTGGCCCCATTTGCGGTGGCCAGTGCCGACGGGGTACGCCTCACCTTGCAAGATGGCCGCGAGTTAATCGACGGCATGTCGTCCTGGTGGTCCACCCTGCATGGCTATAATCACCCTCAGCTGAAAGCCGCCGCCAAGGCGCAAATCGATACTATGGCCCACGTCATGTTTGGCGGTTTAACCCACGAGCCTGCGGTGACGTTGTGCAAGACCCTAGTGGACATTACCCCGCCGGGGTTGAATAAGGTCTTCCTCAGTGACAGTGGCTCGGTGGCCTGTGAAGTGGCCATTAAGATGGCGTTTCAGTATTGGATAAGCCAAGGCCAGAAACAAAAAAATACCCTCATCACCGTGCGCAACGGTTATCACGGCGACACCTTTGCCACGATGGCGGTGAGCGATCCCACCACGGGCATGCACCACATGTTTAACCAAGTGCTGGCGCAGCATATTTTCGTGGAAGCGCCTGCCTGTCGGTTCGATGAAACATTCGCAGAGCACCATGTGAGCGCGTTAAAAAAGACCCTTAAAGAAAAGCATGGCTCCATCGCCGCCATGATTATCGAACCCATCGTGCAGGGCACCGGCGGCATGCGTTTTTACAGCCCTGACTATTTAAAGCGGGTGAAAGCGCTCTGTGAAGAGTTTAACGTGCTGCTCATCTGTGACGAGATCGCCACCGGGTTCGGGCGCACCGGTAAGATGTTTGCCTGTGAACACGCCGATATATCACCGGATATCTTGTGTGTGGGCAAGGCCTTAACCGCAGGCTTCATGAGCATGGCCGCCACCATCACCACCGACAAAGTGGCGCAGGGCATCTGTGCAGGGGAGGCCGGTGTCTTCATGCATGGCCCCACGTTTATGGCCAACCCGCTGGCCTGTGCGGTGGCCAACGCCAGCCTCGAGATACTGCTAAACGAAAACTGGCAAGCCAAGGTCGCCAATTTACAGCGGCAACTGCTCAAAGGTTTATCACCCGCCCGCGAATTACCTCAGGTGGCCCATGTGCGGGTGCTGGGTGGCATCGGGGTCATAGAATTAAAAGAGCCGGTGCACATGCCCAGCGTGCAGCCCATGTTTGTGGAAGAGGGGGTTTGGGTGCGGCCCTTTGGCAAGCTGGTTTATATTTTACCGCCCTTTATCATGAGCGATGAGGATGTGGCCCTGTTGACTTCGGCCATCGTGCGAGTGGTGACAAGAATCT
>CAJXIK010000210.1 GCA_913054445.1 uncultured Bermanella sp. | reverse complement strand
TTTCCCGAACCTTTATTTGATGACGAGTTTGTGGTGCTCAATGTGCGCTTGCTCGGTGCCGCTAAAAATCACCTTAAGCTCACCCTGCAAGCGCCCGATAGCCAGCAGGTTTATGATGCCATTCTGTTTAATTTGGAGCGTCACGATATTGATGTGCATAACCTAACGCGGGTGCATATTGTGTTCGAGATGGACGTGAATGAGTTTCGTGGTAATGAGAGTTTACAGTTGATGGTGCGCCATTTGGTTGCGCTGTGATGGCGGGCTGTAGTGTTGGGCTGTGGATTGTTTTTTGGGGGGTGATTCGGGCAGGGGTGGGCTTGTTATGTGGGGTAATAGGTTGTCTTTTGGGGCGGTGAAATCGGGCAGGGGCTGCCCTCGTACGAGGCCACCCCGTGGCCGAATCTCTTAGGCCACTGGGCAATTTTTCCTGCATTGTCCTATCTACATCCATCCATGTAGGAACCCGTGGCGGATTCGGGCAGGGGCTGCCCTCCTACAGATGGGCAATAAAAAACCCGCACTAAGCGGGTTTTTTAGGCGCTAACAGCAATTAATAAATTACTTAGCGGCCTCGTAAGCGGCCATGCTGTCTACGATGGCTTTCTTGGCGTCGGCAGCGTTGCCCCAACCTTCAACCTTAACCCACTTGCCTTCTTCTAGGTCTTTGTAGTTCTCGAAGAAGTGGGCAATTTGGTTGCGCAACAATTGTGGCACGTCGTCGATGTCGTTTATGTCACCGTAGGCCTTGCTGATCTTGCTGTGAGGCACGGCAACGAGCTTGGCATCTTCACCGGCTTCGTCGGTCATGTTGAGGATACCCACTGGGCGACAACGGATAACCGCACCGGCTTGTACTGGGTAAGGGGTGATGACCAAAACGTCCAGCGCATCGCCGTCGTCGGCTAGGGTCTTGTTAACGAAACCGTAGTTGGCTGGGTAGAACATTGGGGTGGCCATGAAACGGTCAACCATTAAAGCGCCGCCCATGTCTTTGTCTATTTCGTACTTGATAGGGGTCGAGTTAGCAGGAATCTCGATGGCCACATAGATGTCATCTGGGGCGTCGATGCCGACTGGGATTTGATCAAAGTTCATGTTGAATCCTTATTGTTTGCGTCACTTACACTAAACAAGCGAACGAAAGTTGTTTTAAAAGTCGTGCAGTATTATACAGGTAGCAAGCCCAGATGCGAGGGGCGCTGAGGATTGCCCCAGGCGTCGCCCTCTCATGGCTGGCACTGAGCAATGATCTGCTTAAGCTCGGGAATACACGAACCACAGTTGCTGCCCGCCTTCAGCAGCTCCCCTATCTCTTTGGTGGAGGTTAGCCCCTCGGCCTTTATGGCTTTCTCTAGTTGTTTTTGGCCCACACTAAAGCAGGCGCAGACGATGGGGCCAATGTCCTCACCGGCAGGCGCATGGCCGCTCAACAAGGCGTGCCGAGCACGGCCCTCTAAGCTGTCTTTGACAAACTGCTGAGCCAGCCAAGTGGGCTCGGGCAACTGATGGCTGGGGGCCATGATGGCCACCGCCTGCAACTGCCCTTGTTGGTTTAACAGGGCGAGACGATACAGTTCGCTGCCCGCATCTTGGTAACTTAGAATCTCTAATTGCTGCGCCTTGGCGGCTGCGGGGTTTTTTAAGCCGAGCCAGTTAAGCATCTGCAATATGGGTTCTTTAAACCTCTGACCATGGGCAAATTGATAACGGCGCTGCTGCTGGCCTTTTACCTCCACTAGGTAATCACACTGGGGCCAGGGGATGGCCTCGCGGCTCAGTATGAAGCCATGGCAGCGGGCCTTAAAGCCGCTTACTTGTACCGGCGTGTGCTTACTTTCGGGCTGGTGCGAAAATTCATCTACCACCGGGTTCACCGCGCTGTTGATGCGCCCGCGCTTAGACAGCTGCGAGGTCCAGTGCATGGGGGCAAAGATATCACCCGTTTTAACCTCTTGGCCGATGTTGAGGCGGCCCGTCATCTCGCCCCAGCGGCTGCGTATCGTCACCAGTTGGCCATCTTCCAGTTGGCGGCTGCGGGCATCATCTGGGTGCATCTGCACGAAGGGTTCGCTGATGTGCTGGTTTAGCTGTGGGGCCAGGGCGGTGCGCGACATGGTATGCCATTGGTCACGAATGCGACCGCTGTTGAGCGCCAGTGGGTAATGCTGGCTGGGCAAGTGCTTGGGCAGCTTGGGCACTAAGGGTAAAAAATTGGCTTTCTGGTTGGGGGTGTAAAACTCGCCATGGGCAAAGAAGCGGGCCTTGCCAGTTGGGTGTTGGCTGGTCACCGGCCATTGTATGGGCTGTAACGCTTCATAGGCGTCGGCCGATATCTCCTGCAACAGGGAGATATCGAAATCACGGCGGCGGCCGTTGTGGTTGCTGTGGTTCTCGAAACCCGACAGCGCCGCGTGTTCGCGAAAAATATCCGCCGCCTGCTTAAAGTCGAAGGCCGCGCCAAAGCCCATGCGCTTCGCCACCTGACAGACCATCCACCAGTCGGCGCGGGCGTTACCGGCGGCGGGGAGCAGCGCCCGTTGGCGACTGATGCGGCGCTCGCTGTTGGTGACCGTGCCGTCTTTCTCGCTCCAGCCCATGGCGGGCAGCTTCACATGGGCGAGGGCCACGGTGTCGGTGGCGGCGATGCAATCACTGACCACCACCAGCTCGCATTTTTGCAGGGCTTGCTTAACCTTGTCGGCGTTGGGCATGCTTGCCACGGGGTTGGTGGCCATGATCCATACCGCCTTTATCTTGCCCGCGTGGATGGCATCGAACATATCTACCGCCATCAAACCCGGCTGGCGGGTGACATTTTGGCTTTGCCAAAAACGCCCAAGGCGCTCGATGTTGTCCTCGGCAAAGTCCATGTGGCCAGCCAGAGTGTTGGCGAGGCCGCCCACGTCGCGGCCCCCCATGGCATTAGGCTGGCCGGTCATGGAGAAGGGGCCTGTGCCTTCTCGGCCAATGCGGCCCGTGGCTAAGTGGGCATTGATTATACTGTTGACCTTGTCGGTGCCGGAGCTGCTTTGATTGACCCCTTGGCTGTAGAGGGTGACGACCTTGTCGGTGTTGCCAAACCATTGGTAAAAGGTATGTAGGTCGTCTTCGTCAATGCCCAAAGCATGGGCGTTGTGGGCGGCATCGGCACTGCTGTCTTGGGCCGCCTTGAGGGCCTCGGCAAACCCTTGGCAGTGGCCGTTGATGTAGCCGCTATCCAAGTGTTGGTGCTCGGCCAAATAGCTTAATAAACCATTAAATAACCACACATCCGTGCCGAGGTTAAGCTGTAAGTGGAGGTCGGCTATGTCGCAGGTGGCGGTGACCCTAGGGTCCACCACCACCACTTTCACTTGGGGGTTGTTTTCTTTGTGCAATTTAATGCGTTGAAACAACACCGGGTGGCACCAGGCGGTGTTGCTGCCCACCAGCACGATTAACTCGGCCTGCTCAAAATCTTGGTAACAGCCGGGTACGGTATCGGTGCCAAAGGCCCGTTTATGGCCCACCACCGAGCTAGACATGCACAGGCGGCTGTTGGTATCCATGTTGCCACTGCCGATAAACCCCTTCATGAGCTTGTTGGCCACATAATAATCTTCGGTTAAAAGCTGGCCTGATGCATAGAACGCCACCGCATCTGGGCCGTGTTGCTCGATGATTTTTTTGAAGCCCGCGCTCACGTGATCTAGGGCCTGCTCCCAGCTGGCGGCCTTGCCGTTTACCTCGGGTTGCAGCAGGCGTTCATCGAGGCCGATAGTGTCGGCCAGAGCGCTGCCCTTACTGCATAGGCGGCCATAGTTGGATGGGTGATGTGACAGGCCCTGCACGCTGACGCTGCGCTGCGCGTCGTTAACCTCGGCCTTGACACCGCAACCGACGCCGCAATAGGCGCAGGTGGTGTGGCGAATGCGTAATGTTTGGGGTGAGCGGGTGGGGATGAGGTCGGTCATTGTGCATTACTCACTTCGATGGCGGCTGTGTTTTGATCT